>JANQLI010000080.1 GCA_028280675.1 Alphaproteobacteria bacterium | reverse complement strand
ATGAAAGTAAGTCCTCATGATATACGGCGAGAGTATATATTTGTGAACGGACGTAATGTCCATTATCGCACAGCGGGTAACGGGCCGCCAATTTTGCTTTTGCACGATTCTCCACGCTCCTCACTTCTTATGGTTCCGCTCATTGCACGCCTCAAAGAACATTTCACGGTGTTTGCACCAGACACACCTTCCTTTGGTAATTCCGATCCCTTGCCATCCGCAAACATCACGATGGCGGACCTTGCAGAAGCAACCGTTGATGTTATGGATGCATTGAACATTGATCGCTGTGCAATGTATGGCACGCATACAAGTGCAAAAATCTGTCTTGAAATCGTTGCGCGCTTTAAAGAAAGAGTATCTGGGCTTGTTTTAAATGGCGTCGCCGTACCAACAGGAGTCCCCGATAAAGCCTATATTGACGGTTACTTGAGTCCGATCGACATTCGTGATGACGGCGCGCACCTTAGCACAACATGGAGCAAGCAACTCGATCAATTTCGGTTTTTTCCATGGCACATCAAGTCCCCGGAAACAAGGTTGGCCCTTGAGATGCCAGATCCCGCATATCTCCAAGAACATCTCATGGATTTATACCGCGCCGGGCCAACATATAAAGATGTCTATAAAGCAGCGATCACATACTTACCCACAGAAGCTCTCAGCACACTGGATGTGCCAACCTATATTCTCTTTGAAGCAACGGATGTCCTTTACAATGAAAGACATAAACTCCCTCCCTTACCGGCATGCTGTGAGGTGGAAACTTTTGGTGATGATCCCAAAGACTGGATAAGGCGCACTGTCGAGATCCTCTGCAAATGGCGAGAGGAGGCATCTTGGAGACCAAATCACACCACATCGCCGGGAGACCATACCGGTGGACAACGCCAGTTCTTGCATCTCGCACATGGCCATCTTCACGTCCGACTCTTTCATGGCGATAAAACAAAAACACCCATCGTCCTGATACCTGACATCCCTGGCGGCAGCACGGCGATGCGGCATATCGCAGAGGGGCTCACGCAGTATTGCGGCGATGTGATTGTTCCGGAACTCCCAGGAACGGGAGACTCCGACGCCTTGCCCAAACCCGATGCTGATATTCATGACTACGCTAAGATTATCTGGGCCGCACTTGATCGACTTTCCGTCTCCCAATGCCACATCGTGGGACGGGAAATTGCCTCGGCTCTCGCTGCGGCATTAGAAAGTCAACGCCCCAACCAAGTGGATCGCCTGATTTTGGACGGAGGATTTATCGCATCCCGAAACGAACGAGAAGACATTGCTGCGCATTACTGTCCATCACTCGCGGCTGATTGGTATGGCGGCCATTACCTAAAAGGCTGGACCATGCTCAGAAACGCTGAGGTCTGTTGGCCGTGGTATAACACCTCTATCGCAGGAGCCCGTATTCATCGGCGGCCACTTGAAGCACAACCACGTCACGATAAACTTATCGACATCCTCAAACAGCCACAGGATTGGGACGCAAGCTGTAAGGCCGCCTTATTGCATCCCATTCAAGAGTCTTTAGCCGCCATAGAATCCACCACACTGATTCCAAAATGTGATGACGACCCGCTTTATGCATGGGCAGATCAGGCGTTGAGCATGCTGACAAAAGGTGAAACATGCCATCGCCCGGATGCGACCGACGACCTTATCGCCATGTATGCGCGGTTTTTGCGTTAGACCTTAGTCTGTGAGATCTTCTAAATATGACAGCCAGTCCGATTGATTATCCGGCAATTCAATCATCGGGGTGTTCGTTTTTTGCGCGATCTCTGCTCCTTTATCTTTCACAACATCCCACCGATGTTGAGCAATATAGACCGACACATCTTGTTTGTGATTAAGTGCCTTTTGCGTTTGATAGGTCAAATAGGACAACATGGCTTCGGGAAAAGACTTATAAGATTTAATCAGATCAACCGCATGCAGGTGCAGGTCTTCTTCATCTAATTGCGGCTCGTCCCAAATAATATGGTCACGGGTCATATCATACCATGGCCAGAAAAGGCGCTTGAACCGCGTCATGCGCCACGCACTGAGGAAATGCGCGCCGTCCCAGCGCGGCGATAGATCGGGAATATAGTGAGTACGCACCTCTTGCCATTCCCCACCGGAGACGTCTGCGGCGCCAACTAAAATCACATGATCCACAAGGGCACTTTTGAGTCGCGCCACCTCCAGGCCGATATAGCCACCGCTTTCATCGCCTATGATATCGCACGTTTCCGGAACCAATACCTGCAACACATCAACGATAATTTTCGCATAACGCGGAATTGTATGCTCGCCATCGTTAAGTGTCGCGGGGGTTTCCCCATGCCCAGGCAGATCAATCGCATAAACAGGACGACGCCCCGCGCGCGATGCGACCATCTCATCAAAATGTTTCGATGAGGCACCAGGTCCATGAAGCGCGATAATGGGTTTTCCCGTCCCAAGACGCTTACGCACATAAAACTGTCCATGTGGTGCGTTCACATAATCTTGTAAAAGCCCCTCACCAATAACAGGCGGAGCCGCTGGCGGTGATGGCGCGGGATGTTCCGAAAAGGTATCAGCGAACCAGGCATAGGCTTCGGCACGATCGGAGCCAAAACGTTGAATGCGCACACTTTCAGAGACATCGCCCAAGCGATCGAGATGTGGAAACAACATATCAAAGTCTTGCGCAAACAAAATCGTCGGCACAGTGATGTCCTTCACAACATCATGCGGATTAAACGTTAAAGCAGCGCGATACGGTGTGCGATAAGCATCGCCCGGCCTCAAAAGATCTAAACAGGCGGCCGTTATCGCTTCTGGCGGCGCAACGGAATAATCCCAGCGATGGTCTAAATCATGCTCATGCCATGGAAAAAACATCAACTGCTCTTGAATGCGCGCCCAGAGCCAGCAGAGGTGAGAGCCATCCCAACTCGGTTTAAACGCTGGAAGATACTTTTCCAGCATCAGCGCTGTCTCATCTTCCGAGAACACAGGAAACCCATCGGCGATGACCATCGTGGCCCGTTCCGGATAGGTTTTTGCAAACGCAACAACTGTTGCGCCACCGGTGTGATGGCCATAGAGAGCCGTTTGCTCGATTCCAAGTGCGGTGAGCGTGTCTGCAAGAGCATCAGCATAGTCAGCGATGCTGGCATCCTCGTTGCCAATCGGATCAGACAACCCATTGCCAGGGGTATCCAGCGCGAGCACCGTATAGCGTTCTTTTAAGACGTGCATGAGAGGCAAAAGAAATGTCGCCGATTGGGGAGAGCCGTGGCACAAGACAACACATGGTCCTTTTCCCGCACGGAGATAATGGACCTGTCGATCCCCGACAGTGATAAAGTGGCGCTTTACATCCTCTTCCATAGGCATGTTAGTTGACGACATGTGTGCTGTTCTCCAAAGATACTCTCATGCACAACGTCATACCCTATTGTAGACCGAGTGCGCCAGGGTTGATCAATCCCTTAGGATCAACCAGCGTCTTCATACCTTGGATGAGGGCGTATGACTCAGGTGCGATGGCTTCTTGAAAGGGATAAAACTTGCCAAGTTGACGGTTCACCGCCCCCTGCTCCATAAAAAGCTGGGCCATATCGTTGAGCATGCCTTGCACAGCCGCTGTGGCGCCGGGGACCGCCGGATTTTTGGCATATGCCTCAGCGTCCTTCGGCTCAAGATGGCGCTGTTGAAAGATATTAATTTTATCTGGAAAATAAAAAGCAGGTTCAAAACTCAGATCATATCCACAGTTCGACGAAAGGTGGGATGTATTGATGTTGAACTCCTTCAGAATATCAGCTTTCGACTCAAAATAACCCATCGTCGCGTCAAAGAGTTTTTTAATTCGTGTCGCCGGAACACCTGCATGTATCGGGATCCACCGCTCGCCATTCGACCCTGTTAGAAACTCCCCAACATGACGAAACGGCGTCGCACGAGTCACGCGGGGAATGGTTGACTCCATTTCCCAGCCTTTTTGCGTACAAATTGCATGCACACGATCACGTTTCCAAACGGCATCCTGCTCATAAGCCGCATCAATCGTGATATGAAGCGAGTATTGAATATTCTCCAGAAATCCTGTGCCGGCTTTTGCAACAGCCACGGCGTCTTTCACGCCTTTGAGAAGCGTTGATCCCGATTTCGCGACATCACTGAGTGTCTTGGCTCCGGTCTTCAGATCTTTGACCATCGCACGCGCGCCATTGAGATAGGGATCAAGGCCAAAACATTCCGCTGCAAGCTGTTCATGCCCAATCAGAACTTGCGCATCAACCATGTCGTAAAAATTATCAAATGCGAAGGATGCATATTCCGTTGCCTTTGGCGCAGGGATTATGCGCAAGGTTGCCTCGACCTTAAAACCTAGCGCTCCCGCATCCGCTAAAAACAATCCCGTAAGATCGGGACCATAGTAACGATAAAATGGCTCACCTGCCCGATTCGCACTTGATCCTGTACGAATAGATTGTCCATCTGCCGTCACGACTTCAACAGCCAAAACACTTTCTGCTGCTGTGCCGTAGGTACCTGAACCATAAAACAAACTGTTTTGCGATAAGGTGCCGCCAATGGTGGCAAACATTCCCGACATAGGACCATAATATGGCGTCCGCAAACCTTTCTCCGCCAAAGCTTCATAGAGCTGCATCCATGTACAGCCTGCTTCTACGGTCACGTACATGTCGTCTTCATTAATGGCGATGATGCGGTCGAGATGGCTGCAATCGACGATCACTGTATTCGGCTCCGCTGGGATATAACCTCGCGTGTATGACATACCTCCGCCACGCGCTGTGACAGGGCAACCAGCGGATGTTGCCGCTGCCACGGCATCGGCAAGTTGCTGTTTTGAACGGGGTTGGATGACAGCAAATGCCCGAACGCCTTCCCAGAAGGCATCTTGTGAATAATAGGCAAGCTCATCCGCATCGGTAATGACATGGTCCACACCTAAGATATCGCTTAGGGTACTTATCACGCTATCTTTATCGACATTCATCTGGTCTATTTGCTTAGTCATATTTATTTTGGTCTCACTCATTGCAAAGGGTCCTGCACGACGTGCTTGCAAAATTTGTTTGTAACGGCATCAGTATGCGGCATTGTCAAAGACATAACTTTTGCATGGAGAACCTCATCAACAAAAGCAGATGCTTGTCTCTTAGCTGCAACCAAAAGAAGAGGCGTGCGTGAACTTAAAGATAAGCCGCGATATCAGCAGGAAACATAATCAGGAGAAGATCAATGGGCACTGGATCGCATAAGCTCCACGCTATCGTACTCAGTGTGAGCAACTTAGATGAGTCACTCAATTTCTTTTGTTCTGTCATTGGCTATCGCAGTGTCGCCAAAGATCACTGGAGCGGAAAATCATTCGAGGACCTTTGGCGCCTGCCCCGAGGGCAATCCGCAAATGTCGCTCTCCTCGAAGTAAACGGCCTTCCTCATGGACGTCTCTTATTGATTGAGTTTGCAAGTAAAGAAAGACGGGTCATCCGAGAACGCAATATGGCGTCTTTTATCGGTCACAATAATATCAACTTGTATGTCGATAACATTCACGAAGCTGTAAAAAAACTGAAACAGAAGGGCTTTCACTTTTGGGGAGACCCCGTTGCCCAAAAAATGGGGGGTGGCATTGGCGATCCTATCGAAGTCGTATTTGATGGTCCCGATAACCTGCCGATTAACCTCGTGGAATTACCCAAAGATGGCGGTGCAACAGTTACCGGAAAATCGCGGCTTGCCTTAGAGAGCCTTGGATTAAGCGAAACAGGGTACTCACCCGTCGCCACTACCTCGCAATATACGCTTTCCCTTGAGAAGACTGTCGCGTTTTACAAAGATGTTCTCGGATATGAGATCAAAATCGATAGCGTTATGGGCAATACTGAGACGAATACATTGCTCGGCTGGCCTGCAGATGGAAAGGTCCGCATTAACTTCCTCGACCAAGGTCATCTTTACGGAAAGATCGGCATCGCGGAACCTCAGAATTTTTCTGTTCCCGACATCACACCAAACGCGCATGCGCCGAATATTGGATATCTGGCTCAAGTATTCATTGTTGATTCTCTTGAACAGGCACAACACGGTTTAAGCCAGAACGATCTATCGCAAGCTACACGTATTCACAACATTGATTATCCTGGAGTGGGCTTCTGCGATGTGCTTTCTCTTCCGTGCCCAGGCAGCCGCGCTCTGATCCATCTTATCCAAAAACAAACTTAGAAAATGTTCTTTTATAAAAGGAACGTCGATAAAGCCGGAAAAAGGATGACAATCGCAAGGCCAACCAACATCAAGAGAATGAAAGGGATAACACCTTTACATATCGTCCAGAAATCTTCCTTAAAGGCCCCCATGGCGACAATGAGGTTGAGACCCAATGGCGGTGTTAAATAACCGATCTCTAAATTGACGATCATCATAATACCAAAGTGGACGGAATCTATCCCATACTCCGCAGATGTCGCCAATGGTTGAAGCAGCGGACTTAAGATCAATATCGCCGAGCCGATGTCGACAATAAATCCGACGATCAACAACACCATATTGGTTGCGAAGATGAAAGCAAGTTTCGACTCTACGGCACCTGTCAACAACTCGACCAATTGCGCTGGAATTTCCTGAAACGTCATAAACACATTCAGACTACTGGCAAAGGCAAGAAGCGGAAATAAACTGCCAAGAAGGCGTGACGTTTCCGCGACGACGCTATAGAGGTCATCAAAATTCATATCACGATGGATTACCATCTCGACAAGCAAGGCCGTGAGGACCGCCACAGCAGCAGATTCCGTTGGCGTAAAATAACCCGTGTAGATCCCGCCAAGAATAACAACAGGCGTGAGCAACGAAAAAACGCTGCGCTTTAATGCGTGTCGAATGCTTTGTAAGCTGTAATGCCCTCGCGGGCGATCACGATTAACATAGACGGAATAACCCGCCATCAACCCCATCAAGACCAATGCAGGGCCAAGACCTGCAATAAAAAGGTCCGCGATTGATGTCTGGGTCATCACACCATAGAGGATCAGCGGGATGCTCGGTGGGATGATAATGCCAAGTGTGCCAGCGGCGCATAGCGCGCCCAGCGCATAGGATTTTGGGTATCCTTCCTGAATCAACGCAGGATACATAATCGACCCTACGGCCAGCAAAGTCACCGTTGAGGAGCCAGAGATCGCGGCAAAAAGGGCTGAAGAAAAAATCGTCGCCAACGCGAGCCCACCAGGGATCGGCGCCGTAAGCGTTCGCATAAGGTCAATCAACCGCGAGGCAATGGACCCACGCGACATAATATTTCCAGCAAGAATATAAAGCGGAATGGAGAGCAAGACCTCTTTGTTGGATGCGCGGAAAACAGACTCCACAATAAACATGGGATCATTGTTCGCACCGCCCCAAACATAATTGGCCAGAAACACAGCCGAGCCCAAAATAATCACAACATTCTGACGTAACAGAACAAGTATTACTACGAGGAGCAGGATGAGGAGACCCATCATACGCGCGAGTCTCCCAGCGCATTGTCGGAGCGCGCAAGCCGCGCATCTTCATCCGGTCGCAAAGGTGGAAAAAGGGCATAGAGACTGTGGCGCAAAGCACCAATTCCAAAAGCCACAATCATCACACTTTGGATAGGCCACAAAATCCAATTGATCGTCGTCACGCGATCCCCAAGAGAAAATGTCTCGATGACAACAAAGATGGCAACAAGAGAGACGAACCCATAAAAACATGCCGTGAGAATATCTGAGAGCCGCAAAATAATGGGCTCCCATGTTTCTGGAAGAAGACCATCTGCAAAACGCGGGCGCAAGTGAGCCCCATGTGACGTTGCCAAACCAAGCGCAATAAAAACAAGAACAACCATCGCCATCGTTGCGCGCTGACTTGCCCCATACCAGCCAAGTCCGAGCACTTCGCGCATACCGACATCGATCATCAAGATAATAGCCATTGCTGCGAAGGCGCAAAAGCAAATGAACGTCTCTGCTTTTTCTAACAATGTGAGTAATCGTTTTGCAGGGATCATGGCTGATCCTCACGTTGCGCAGCACCATCATCTTTTAGCGCACGAAAAGCTTTCTTCCCTGCTATGATTGCATCGAAAATGTCTTGAGAATGTTCCCCGCTCCCTGCGACAATTCGATCCTGTGCCGCTTGATAATATTGTTCCCATACAAGCTTCTCGCCTTCACTAAAACGCGTGATATTGACCCCCCACGATTCCATGTCTTGGATCAACTTTTCTTCAAGGTCACGCACGGTTTTACGCGTCAAGGTTGGCTTGCCCACCGCATCGCGCACCGTCTTCTGCTGCTCCGTTGAAAGTGAATCAAACCATGCTTTGTTTACGACAACCGCCGCAGGATCATAAGAATGAAAGGACAGTGTGAGGTGACTCGCATCACGCCACGTGACATAAGCATGAAAGACGGTGTTCACTAAGCCTCCATCAATCAAACCCGTTTGCAAAGCGGGGATTGTATCGGACATGCCAAGCGACACAGATTCAGCTCCTACCGCCTCAACAAATGCACGATGCGCAATTGTCGGAAGTGTGCGAATACGCAAATTTTGAATATCTTCAGGCCGTGATATACGTCTTTGACTAAAGATTTGAACCCAGCCCGCTTCAATCCAACCGATAAAGGTCAACCCTTTCGCAGCAAAAAGTTTTCCAATGGGTTCGCTGAGGAAATTGTCGATGACATAATCCGCTTCTTCGTTCGACTCAAATAAACCAGGCGCAAGAAGAAGATTCAACTCAGGCACAATCAACGTCCAATTGGCTAACGCTGTACCAAAAAACTGAATCCGGTTTCGCCGTAACATGGCAAGCACTTCATCATCATTGCCCAGCTCGCCACGGATGAAGTATTTCGTTCTGAACTCACCCGACTCTTCCATAATCTGCTTCACATGAGTCCAGTGATCATCCCATGGCGAGCCAACGGGTGCACGCCCCGCCGCGATAAACTCAGTCTCGGCTTGCACCACGCCAGGCAGCATGCTCCATCCAGCAATGATAAATAGACACATAAGACAGCGACATGACTGACTGAGATGAAACATAAATGTTTACCGCTTTCGCTAAGAGCCAATACATTGAGATCTGCTGAAGGATCTCAAGCACAATTAGTCCTTTTTATGGATTTGCGGGCCACGCTACTGCGTAAAACATCTGGTGAATTGATGTATATCAATGAGAACAGAGGCTTTATTTCAGAGCTATGCCATCACGGATTCATATAGGTAAATCAGGTCATTAGCATGGATATGCACTTCATCTGGATCTATTGCCACATTCTCCTCTTCGTTTTCTGGCTGGGAGGCGACGTTGGTGTCTATATGACGATGGTATTTATACGCGATAGCAAACTGAGCTATGAGACACGCGCCACGCTCATTAAAATGGCCTTTTATATCGATCTCTTCCCGCGACTCAGCTTTGCTTTGATTTTACCGGTGGGCATGCAGCTCATGCACTCATTAGGTCTTTATAACTTCAGCCCTGCGCTTCTAACGCTGGGATGGGGGATCGGGATTGGTTGGTCGGCCCTTCATTTGGGTGTGGTTTTGCGCAAAGGAACGCGCTTGGCGGCACAGCTCCTCAAGATCAACAAACTCTTCGAAGCTGTGATGGGATTAGTGATCGTCTTGATCGGAATCACGTCTCTCATAACATCAGCACCGATTGACCAACAATGGCTCAGCTTCAAGCTGACTCTTTTTGGGCTTTTATATTGGATCGTCCTGGGCATTGACACAAAGTTCCAACCCTTCACGACATTGCTGCAAATGGGGCCCGATGGATCAACACCTGAAAAAGAGGCAGAGATACGGCGCATGACAAACATGACGATGGCCTGGGCAATGCTCATGTATAGTCTGATTGCAATCATTGGATTTATGGGAACAACAAAGCCATTTTAAGCAAAGCAAACGCGCATGTCTGATCACAACATAGACCTTCAAAATATTCGCGACCTTCGCAAGAGTCACTTTAATGCCTTTCAACATGGCGATATGGAGACCCTTCTTTCCCACTTTACCGAAGAAACACTCCTCGTGAACGCTGCGGGGGAAACAGTGCAAGGCTTTGATGCATTGCACGACTACCATGCTGCATCGCTAACAAACTTTCACGCCGCTATACAAGACAACGCCTTCGATTTAGAAGTCAGTGGTGATTTGGGATTTTGCCGGGGTGAGTACACCATCACACTCACCGCGAAAACAGGTGATCAGGTGATTGCGAAGTCAGGCTCTTTTCTTGTGATTTTCAAGCGCAAGACAGATAGCCCACACGGCTGGTTTATTTACCGGGAACTCATGCGCCCAAACGATTAAGCAATAGTGATAATCACTTGCACTTCAAAAACAAAAACTTCAGCTTTAAGTGCCTGCGTTGATGTACATCAATGGGAAATATGCGGTTTTATCAAAACTAAACTCAAATGATTGAGAGGACAAAACAGTGGCAGCATACCTCGTGGCGATATGTGATATTACGGACTACACAGATGGCCTGTGGGAATATCACCACAAATCCGAAGCCTATATCAAAGAACTCAATGGCAAGTATTTATTCCGCGGCAAGATCGATAAGGTTTATGAAGGGGACTACCTCAAAGACAAGCTCTTTATCATTGTCGAATTTGACTCGGAAGAGACACTCGCAAAGTTCCGGGAGTCTGATTATTACTGCAACGAGGTTATGCCGCTCCGCGAAGGAACCGGCACATTTGAGATGGCGCGCGTACCTGTCGCGCCATCGAGTGATTAACGCATCCGTTCTTATGCACACATATGCACCAAGGAGACCATCTCATGTTTATTAATTTTTGGTACCCCGTTTCGATCAGCACCGACCTCACTGACAAGCCCATCAAAATTCGCGCTCTCGGACAAAACCTTGCCATCTTCCGTGATTCAAAAGGCGAAGCGCACTGCGTAAGCGATATTTGTACCCACCGGGCAGCCTCTCTTTCTATGGGCAAGATTAAAGATGATTGCCTTGAGTGCCCTTATCATGGGTGGAAATTTAATGGCCAAGGGGAATGCGTCGCCATTCCGTCTATGGGCGTGGATGCTAAGATCCCCGCACGGTCTCATATTGATGCCTATCCCGTTGTCGAAAAATACGGGCTGATCTTTGCCTTCCTCGGCGACCTCCCTGAAGACGAGCGCCCGCCAATTATGGACATCCCTGAATATGGCGATGAGACATGGGCGGCGGTCCATTTGAACTATCAATGGAAAACCAATTTCGAGCGCTCACAAGAAGCGGCGCTTGATCCTGCCCATGCCGAGTATGTCCACACCGGCATGCAATTTGCCGGAGATAAAAACGATTACATCATTCCTGAATTAAATGTCGAAGAAACCGAATGGGGCGCCTCCACAAAAGCTGGTCTCTATACAATTGGCAGTGAAGATTGGGCGACTGAAGGTGAGATGAAGAATGTCAAACAAGGCGCGGGTCAGTCCAATTTTCATGCTGGCTACTTTGGACCCAGCACGGCATTTAATCGTCTCAACATCACAGGCGACAGTTTCTTCCTGATCAATAAGTTTGAAACACCAATTGATGAGTTTAACACCAATGTCTTTGTCGTGATCCTCAGAAACTTCCTTCATGAAAGCGATTATGATGAGGAGATTAAGAAGCGGTCGATGTTTGTGGCCGAAGAAGACCGCGTCATTTGCGAAAAAGTTGATCCCGCGGTTTGGCCCGAAACAAATATCAAGGAAGTGCTGGTCCCTGCAGACAAAATTCTTGCAGTCTACCGGCAATACCTCAAAAATTGGGAAAACAAAGGCTGGCGGATTGATAGCCGTAAAGTGGATGAGAACAAAGGCCGTGTTGCCTATACCATACCAAGTCCTGCCCGGCGTACATCGAAAAACTGGGTTATCGATTCTGTCCCCCTTCTGACCGCAAAAGAAGCAAAAATACATGCCGCAGAATAGAACTGTTATCGCATAATCGCCGGTTTCTATACGGATTTCCTCCCGGTCCTCCCTGACACCATATAGAGACCGGCGATGACCCCTTCAGAGTTGTATTGTTGTATGTTTTCAAAATATTCGTGCCCCATAATGTATGGCATATTTAATTAAATCGGAATCGTTCCATGAAAATCGCAATTATTGGCATTGGCCGTGTTGGGTCAATTGTGGGAAAGCGTTGGGCCGCATTAGGACATGATGTCGTTTTCGGTGCACGTGATCCAAGCAGCGATAAAGCACAATCCATTGTGAACGACGCTGGTCATAATGCACGCGCAGCATCCGTGAGTGAGGCCGCAGAGAGCGCCGATATTGTGGTGCTGGCGACACATTTCGAAACCACGAAAGAAGCCATTGATGCGATGGGAGGACTCAAAGGACAAATCGTGATGGATTGCGTCAATCCCCTCAACGCAACATATGATAACCTGACTGTCGGCACAGATACATCAGCCGCGGAACACATCGCCGCAATGGCGCCCGAAGCCCGTATCGCCAAAGGCCTGAACATGACGGGATGGCCGAATATGGAAAATCCGATCTATCCGGAAGGGGCAGCAACAATGCTGACCTGCGGGGATGATGCCAAAGCCAAAGAGATTGTCAACGCACTCTGCGCAGAATTAGGCTTTGACGCGGTTGATGCCGGTCCCTTGACGGCAGCGCGTCTGCTCGAACCTCTGGCACAATTATGGATACAACTCTCGATTCATCAAGGCATGGGGCCCGATGTTGCGTTTCGTTTAATGCGGCGGTAAAACCCACTAATCCCAAAGCCCTTTTACCTTTTCGGCAATCGCTGCGACCTCTTCCGGTGTTGCATTGGAAACTTTTGCATACGCATCAAAGCGTTCTGGAATTTTAATCGTGGCGTCAAAGCCGATTTGTTCCGAACTGGTCGCTCCGCCTTGGGGACCTTTCGGCGCAGATGGATCAAGCACCATCGCCTGCCCCACATCGTTGATAATCGTATCCGACTTCGGTTGCACGCGCGTCATGATGGCCCATTCCACTGATGCAGGGTCATAGGGATCAACATCAGGGCCAACGACGGTGACCCATTTCGCTGTACGCGCCCATCGGCCCGCCGCACCCCACACAGCATGCAAGACATACTTTCCAAACTCCACATGTGGTTTATCCGCACCATCTACAGATAACTGAATGATATAGTGTAAATTGGGCGTGACCACGACATCCTGTACTTCCGGAATCTTGGACTTGAGATCACTTAAGAGTTCGCCTTCCAATGGCAGAGAGCCAATATAGTTATGATCAAACGGCGGCACCATTTCCATGGTGGCATACCACAGAGGATCCTCCCGATGTGTGATGCAATTGACCTTCACCAATGGGAAACTTTGCACAAGATCGTAATACCCAACTGGATTAGAATGCGCGCCGATGGGATGCTCCTCATAGATAACCTCCCCTTCGAGAACCCATTCGGCCGTTGCAGGCACTTCAAGATCCACCGTCTCACATTTCACCACATCTAACGCTTCCCCGCGCAAGGCTCCGGCATAGCCATACTCATCATCGCCAAAATGGGCACTGGTGGCAGATGCCATATGGATCGCAGGCTCACAAAGTACAGCAATGGCGACCTCCAGCGGCTTGCCCATGCGTGCCGCCTTTGCGGCATGCAAAC
>JANQLI010000065.1 GCA_028280675.1 Alphaproteobacteria bacterium | reverse complement strand
CTGAATCAGGTTGCGTTTCAGAGGTCATCTCAGCGGCATTTGGTGTGTCTGCTACGTCCGCTGTTTCAGGCGCGGCCGGTGCGGTCACAATGGGTTGATAGGTGACGGAAATTTCGGGTTGCGGCGCAGAATCAGGTTGCAGAACAATGGGGCCTGGGTCTTGCTCTGGCGTAGCAATGTTTTGAGCGGTCTCCTGGTAAACTGCGGGAGCGGGGTCTTGGGAGGGGGCTGCCGGTGCAGGCGCAATATCGTCGTTGACCACTGTTGTTGGGCCATCCTGGTCGAGAACTTGCGCAAATTCTTCTTCAAGATCCTGGGCCACCAATTCAACGGTTTCAAAATCAATGATGTTGCTGTCTTCAAGGCAGCAGAATAAAAGGATGCGCGAGCAGAGGGTATTAATGCGCCGCGGCACCCCTTCAGTGAATTTATAGATTATGGGAAAGGCATTCTCGCGAATGGCAGGGTTTTCGCCACTCCAGCCAACCCGTTGCAAGCGGTGCAAGACATACTCTTTTGTTTCTTCGGCATCTAAAGGTCCCAGGTGATAGCTGGCAATCACCCTTTGCCGAAGCTGACGTAAATCGGGTTGCGATAAAACGGCACGAAATTGCGGTTGCCCAAGGAGGAACAATTGTACAGGCGCTATTCCATTGACATGGATATTGGAGAGCATGCGCAATTCTTCCAATGTGGGGATGTCGAGGTTTTGCGCTTCGTCCACAAAAATCAGGCAGCGTTTGTTACGCCGCACGCAGTCATGGAGATAAGCTTCAAGATCAAGCAGCAGGTGGGCTTTATCCTTACCCTCATGCGGTAATCCTAAGCCATGAACGATCATGCGGATAATGTCGTCGGGATTGATGTTGGTGGTGACAACGGTTGTGGCGACATATTTGTGCCGATCCAGTGAATCCACCAGATGTCCGATAATTGTTGTCTTGCCTGCACCGACCTCACCGGTGACGACAATGAAGCCTTCACCTTGCTGTAAACCATATTGTAAATGAGCGATCGCTCGGGCGTGGACTGAACTTTCAAAAAGAAATCGCGGGTCCGGAGTCAGTTGGAACGGAGGTGCGCTCAGATTGAAATGTTGTGTGTACATCGCCCGTCTTTAAAAGGTCTTTCGCAGAGAAAGGGTGAAGGCATTTTCTGTGATGTCCGACGTCATATCACGTTTGTGATTTGTGTACCCATATTCTGCGGATGCGGAAAGTGTTGAAGACAAGTCAATAGACGCGCCAATATAGCCACTCAGGTTTTCATTTTCATCCACGCCAAAGCGCGTCTTAAGGTCATCGTCGTAGGATATGCGGCCATAGAAATCGACTCTATTCGATAGTTGACGAGAGAAGTCGAGCGCCACGCCAATTAATTCTTCTTCTTGCTGTGTGTCGTCAAAGGTGCGCTGCACGTGATGAAAACTCACACCTATTGTGTTCCGCCCAATGTCCCCATTTAAACCGACACGAAAGCGTTCTTCCTTAAACACAACTTCGCGATTATCGAGCAGAAATTCGATGAGTGCATCTGGCAGGTTGCCTACTTCATCAATAATGAAGCCATCAGGGTTCTGTCCGAGTGATCGTAATGCATTGTCCAATGTTTGCTGTTGGGTCAGAACATCTTCGGTGTAGACGGCTTGCAAACTAAGAGTTTCTGAGAATTGATAGTTGAGATTTGCCGAGCCCGATGTATCGCCAAACCGCTCCCCAATAGCCACTTGAAGGCTGAGTCGTGGACCAGGAGTAAGGGTGACGCCCCCGAAATAAAACTCACCGCTTCTCCTATCTTCATCAATGCGTGCGTTATTGATGTCATCGTGCCCCACGATAACAAAGGGGGTGATCTTACTACTCAGCGGAAAGCCTGCTTGCGCTTGGACTGTTGTCCGATCGAAATCTCTATCATCTTCAAGATAGTAACCGGATATATTCCAAGTGAAGCCGGGTTTATCTAAAGGCGTTCCGACTGCCGCATCGACGCGAACGCTATTGCGATCCCGGATGCCTGAAAGGTTGGAGCCCACATCACGATCCCCATAAGACGTGCCGCTTGCCGTCGCCGACACAAAGGCCTCTAGACCATTTGCGATTTGTTGACGAAATGTTGGAGTCACTGAATAGGAATAAGTGCGCGAGCCATCTTCATCGACCGTGCGGTCACGGGCTGGTGTTGGTGACGAGCGAAAATTATTGCGTTCTTGGATCGAGGCGCGCGCATCAACGCTGAATTTATCTTGCACAACATTGAAGCGCGTAATGCCTAAAAGATTGATACGAACACCGTCAAGCCGATTTGAGTCGATGTATTTGTCGTAAGCCACACCACCATTAATGGAGGCCTCAATACTTTGCGTGTTCGCTGTGACAATGGCATTTGCCCGGCCAGTGACAAGGAAATCATCATCGCTCCGGCTGCCTAGCCCGGCATTGTCGGTATAGGTCGTTGAGAGTTCGACAGAGGGTTCAATCGTCCAATTTGCAGAGAGTGCGGGACTGGTGGCGTAGAGGGTGATCAAGCTGCAGCAGGTTCCCATAAGAATGGATTTTTTGCGTGCTGTTGTTCGGAAGTCGGTTTGACCTAACATTATCTTTGCCCCTCAATAGTCGATTTATCGGTAATAAGACTCATAATTCGCGTATTTATCACCAATATCAGATTCATTCGCCTTATTTAAGATACAATATAGACGCTCGCGGGATGGGAGCAGCGTTAACGCCTCATCAAGCTGCCTGTGGGTTGTTTCCCCTGCCTCCACAACTAGTATAGATTGTCCTGCGTGGAAAGCTAGCGCTTGGGTTTCACTCGTGGCTAAAAGCGGCGGGGTGTCAATGATAATAATCCGGTCGCTATAGCGATCAGCCAGATCATCCATCAAATCCGTCATGCGCGTGCTGGAGAAAAGCTCGGTTGCTTCCTCATATTGTGACCCGCACGGAAGAATGGCCAGGCTTGGTATATTTGTCCGTGTGATAATATCTGAAACACTGTCCATCCGGCCTTTTAACAGGTCGAGATACCCGAGTTCATCATCCAGGCCAAATTGGCGTGTTAGATCTTGGCGGATAACGTCGCCATCCATTAACAGCACTTTGACTTCGCGTTCCGCCGCGATACTCATGGCCAGATTTGTGGCGGTAAAGGTTTTCCCCTCATTCGGCCGGGCGCTTGTGACCATAATAATATGTGGGTTTGCTGTCCCTTCAGGGCGCTGAAAAGCATTCACCAGCAATGGCCGTTTAATGACACGATATTGCTCTTTGAGCTTACTGCGTTCCCCTTCGGTGACCAGAAAGCCCGCTTTGGCCATCATCTCAAGATCAAGTTCAATTGAATTTTGCGCCTCGGACGAATGCCAGGCCGCGCTTGAGATGGCTGGCGGTTCCAGTGTGCGTGATTTCACTGGTGGAGGCGCTTCCGCAAATTCATTCTCTTGTGGTTGATCGGATGAATAGTTTTGTACGGCACGCTCGGCAAGGCTGTCTTCTGCCGCCGCGTTCTCTTCATCCTGTTCCAGCTTTTGACTGAGCCGGTCTATGAGATTTATGCGTGATTCTTTGGCCATTGTACTCATACCTTTACATCAAAGCTGCTGTTGCCATTGCACCGTCGCCACCAGGTTGAATCAATGTCAACGCGATGAATAATGCGCCAAATACGACAAAGAAGCTGGCGGTTGCAGCCCCAAATGCCACAAGGTTGCGTTTGTCACGCTCTCTCTGAATGGGGCTCATGACGCGCGTCACTGTGCCTAAAACAGGTAGTCCCATGATGGATTCGAGCCGTTTTGGCTCAAAGAAAGCCTCTTCGATTTGACTGCGTAAAAATGCGACGCCGACACCGGCTCCGAGCGCGAAAACAAAGGCTGCAAGAAGGAACAATATACGGTTCGGCGCAGAAGGTTTTGTCGGCACTTCCGGCGGTTCGACGATGCGGAAGTTTACCGCATCCGTTTTTGTCTCAATGGCTTGTGTCATGCGCAGTGTTTCGAGGCTGTCCACCATCTTTTGATAGCCGGACCGCGCCATGTTCAGTTCGCGATTAAGCTTCGCGAGTTCCTGATCCAAGGCCGGTGCAATGGATGCATATTCGTTGAGTTGGTTGAGGCGTGCTTGGGCTTTCTCAAGACGCCGTTTCGCTTGTTTTGCCTGCGTTTGTGTATTGAGCAGTTTGAGTTGGACTTGCTCATAGACAGGGTTGGGCAATTCCGTCTTATTAAACAGATCACCACCAAGATCATCCCCGGAATTGTAACGCGCAACTAAGCGATTAAGTTGACGGCGAAGCGCAATCACATCTGGATGGCTTTCGGTATATTGCAACAGGAGATCGTCGATTTGCGCTTGAAGGGTGCGGATGCGGCCAAGTGTTGTTGTCGCGCCATTCTGACCGATAACAATCTGAGGTGTTGACGACATGGCGACGAATTGAGGGGTTTCATCAAGTTGTTCTTGTAATTGCTCGACTAAATTTTGCAGGTCGTCATACTCGACTTGAATTTCGGAAATCCGATTCTGCGTAGATTGAAGACTCTGTGCATAATTCGTGGACCCTAAGATGATCGCATTCTGTGCACGAAACTTGGTAATGCGTGCTTCAGCATCGTTAAGTTTGGCTTCGTAAGCATCTTTTTCCTGCTCTAGGAAGGAGCGGGCGTCCTGCATTTCATCACGGCTTTGTCCCGTATTCTTATCGATAAAGATTGTGATAAGGGCCTGGACCACGTTCTTAGCGAGAACGGGATCGCTATCAGCGTAACTGACCCGGAAGAGTTCACGTCCTTCAGCGCGCATGCCTGTGTTTTGCTCGATTTTTGTAATCAGCCTGTCCATTTCGGCTGGCGTATTCACATCAAGATCCATATCAGTCGCACGTGCAACTTGGCGCAGGTTTGGGCGGCTGAGCAGCGTTTGCTGCATGATGCGCACTTCTTCATTCACATCGCTGCGCACGCTGATGTCTTGGACAAGAGGGCCTAAGACGCTTTTTGTATCAATGTAAATACGCGCGTCCGATTCGTAAACGTCAGGCAGGGTGAACACGGTGATCGCCCCAAGAAGGCCAACAGTCCATGTTGCGGCCAGTCCCAGCCAGCGCCTGCGCCACATGGCCATAAGATAAATCCGGATTTCGCCTAGCGCATCCTGCATGAACTCATACTCACTCTTTTCTCGTCATACCTTGGGGATGTGATTGCAGATGATAACCATAGTGGCTTTCTCTTCTACGGGACACACCCTTTCTATGCGGGCCCTTGCAATATGTAGACCGATCATTCGATCTACATATCATCGTTAACGAACAGGCTCCTTCTTAAGCGAACCTTAGAACCAACTTTCCGGAACAATGATGATGTCGCCAGGCTGAAGTGCAATATTTGCATCCAAATCGCCATCATTCAGGAGATCATCAAGACGCACGCGAAACTCATTTGTTTCATTGCCATTGCGACGCGATATACGGGCGTTGTTGCCAGAGGCAAATTCTTTTAAACCGCCAATGGTGATCACAGCATCCAATATGGTCATATTTTCCCGATATGGGATCGCTTGTGCAACCACACCATCCCCAACAAAGCGGATTTGTGCGCCAAACGGGCCGACAAATTGTTGTACGATGACCGTCACCCGTGGTTGCTGCACATATTCCGCTAGCAGGGTTTCTATTTCATTGCCCACTTGGGTTGCCGTTTTGCCAGCAGCCTGTAAGTCATCAATCAGCGGGATTGAAACGCGGCCATCAGGGCGTACAGGGACAACGCGAGACAGATCTGCATTCCGCCACACGAAAATCTCAAGGGTGTCGCCCGGACCAATAATGTAATCTTGGGTGTTGCTCATTGGCGTAAGGCCGGCTGGTGCTTCGCCAGCCGGCGTGGTGCACGCTGCGATCTGCGTTGCAACGAAGAAGACGGTTAAGAGTTTAAGAACTGGGGGCATGAAACGAGCCAAGGTTCGGTTTCCTTCTCATCAATTATGGCAGGTGGTTGTATATTTCGCACAAAGTATATCTTTCTGAAACACACTTGTCCTGCTGTGAATGGTTGCGATGACATCTACATTTACTTTAACACGCCAGCAGAGTCACCCTATTCGCCTTGTTTTTACTGACTTTTCTTAGATCATACCGTTGAAGAGTTAATGATCGTGTAACAATATGTTCACGATGTCAGATTTCTTCAGAGCAAGGCAGGTGCCAAAGAGGGTTAAGAAGCTGGCTTATGCTCTCGATTCGAGCGCTTCTGATTGTGTGGTGGTTTTGAGCCAGGTCACAAAATTACGCACTTTAGGGAGGACGGCTTTCGAAGGGGGGAAGGCAATATAGTAAGCAAATTCAATGGGTTGCTTGAGATCGAATGGGCGCACTAAACGTCCTGCCGCCAAATCATCGGCCGCCAACAGGCTTTTGGCTAAAGCAATGCCATGCCCGCTCAGGGCGGCCTCCAGAACCAGGCTCGATTGGTTGAAGCGTAGCCCCCGTGTGCCGTCAATTCCGTCAATACCTGAGGCTTTCAGCCACATCGGCCAATCCGGACAGCTTTCGTCATTGTCCGGGCTGCTATCATGAAGAAGCGTGTGTTTTTCAAGATCACGCGGGCTTTTTAAGCCTTGCGGTCCCTCAAGCAATGCGGGACTACAGACCGGAAACACTTCTTCTGTGAGAAGCTTTTCTACATTCAATCCCGGATAATCGCCGCCGCCATAGCGGATGGCCACGTCAACGCCCTCCTTGATAAAATCAGTCAGCTCCATATCCGCCATCACCCAGACATCATGTTGTGGGTAATGTTCTTGAAAATCGGCGAGACGCGGAACCAGCCATTTTGAGGCAAAAGATGGGGCTGCGCTGACCGTAAGGCGGGTATCTGCATCGCTGGACGTCAGCACATTTGTGGCCTCGGCCAGTTTATCGAAGCCTTGGTGCAGAGCGGGGAGGCAGGCTTCCGCTTCTTCGGTTAGCATCAAAGCGCGGTTGAGGCGGCGAAAGAGAGTCACGCCGACATATTCTTCGAGCGCTTTCACCTGCTGGCTGATGGCGCCAGGCGTGACATGCAGTTCCTCTGCTGCCTTCGTAAAGCTGAGATGGCGTGCAGCGGCTTCAAACGCACGCAAGGCATTTAAGGGAGGGAGGCGGCGGGGCGTGGTCATTGTCTTGTTCTGGATCTTCTTCTTCGGGATCTTGTCATGTGAGGTCATCGCATTCTTTGCTAACAGTTGCGGTCCTTGAGACGACCTTAATCAGACCTATCTGGTTGTTCTCTATCAGATTTTCTATGTGCGGTCTTAGAATTTATCGTTTGTCCCCCACTAGGGCCATCCCTAGGTTCTGGCTGAGGCGCACCGCTATGGTTATGTGATGTCACTTTAGAATATCTAAACCGAAATAGCAGGTGTAGCAATCATTCTATAGTGAATTGTTAACGCAGCAGCCAAGAGACCGGTTTGCCATCCTGAGAGTAGCCGCAGATGAAGTATTTTCCGGCTTTTGTCAAAATCAAAGACCGCCCTTGCCTTGTTGTTGGGGGCGGTGCGTTGGCGTTGAAAAAAGCAGAATTACTGCTGCGCGCAGGCGCCGTGATCGATGTGGTGGCGGCGTCCGTCTCCGATAGGATGCGGGAGGCGCTGGCAGCCCATGAAGCCGAGGGGCGGGTGACCTATGTGGCGGAAGATTTTACGCCACCCATGCTTGCGCCTTATGCGTTGATCGTTTCCGCTTCTGGCGATGCTGCATTGGATGAAAAGGTCGCCTTGTCAGCACAAGAGGCCGGCAAGCCCGTGAATGTCGTTGATCGCACGGATCTCTGCACTTTCATCATGCCGTCCATTGTTGATCGTGGTGACGTGGTGATCGGCATTTCCACCAGTGGCGCGTCGCCGGTTCTTGCGCGGCGTCTGCGGGCGCAAATTGAAAGCGTCTTGCCGGCGCGCTTGCGTGATCTTGCAGCCTTTGCCCGTGACTTTCGCGATGCGGTGAAAGCGC
>JANQLI010000056.1 GCA_028280675.1 Alphaproteobacteria bacterium | reverse complement strand
TGGGTATTTCAAATTTATTGGGGAAGATGCCAATCTCACCGTGGGCAGCGCCTATACGGCCTCCGACAAACAATTGACCGACACCACCATTGTTGTGGATCATGCGGTGCCAAACTGCACGAGCCGTGAAGTGGTCCGCGGCGTACTTACTGATAAATCTCGCGGGGTTTTCCAAGGTAAAATTATTGTGCAGCCGGACGCACAAAAAACCGATGGCTATCAGATGAGCAAAGCGCTTTTATTGTCCACGGGTGCAGAAGTCGACGCCAAACCTGAGCTTGAAATTTATGCCGACGATGTGAAATGCGCCCATGGCGCGACATCCGGTGATCTTGACGAAGAAGCGCTTTTCTATATGCGGTCCCGCGGTATTCCATTGGCGGAAGCCAAAGCGCTGCTCGTTGAGGGTTTTCTTGACGAAGCGGTGGATGAGGTCACGGATGAACGGGTGAAAGGGCCTCTCAAAGCTATCATTTCCAAATGGCTTAGCGACCATTCGCGTTGGACAGAAGGAGAGGGTGCGTGAATAAACTTGCCACGATAACCGCGCCTGCTGCTTTTGATGTCGCTGACATTCGCAAGGGTTTTCCGATCCTCGCGCGCGAAGTTTATGGCAAACCGCTTGTGTATCTCGACAATGCGGCGTCGGCACAAAAACCACAGGCAGTGATTGATGCCATGCATGAGGTTATCACTAATGAATATGCCAATGTGCACCGTGGCCTGCATTACCTCAGCAATGAAGCAACCGGGAAATTCGAAGAGGCGCGCAAAACGGTGGCCCGCTTCCTGAATGCTCCATCCGATCACGACATCGTTTTCACATCGGGTGCGACAGACGCAATTAATCTTGTCGCGGATTCATACGGTGAAAACATCGGTGAAGGGGATGAGATCATCCTTTCCGTTATGGAGCACCATTCTAATATTGTGCCGTGGCACTATCTGCGTGAGCGTAAAGGGGCCGTCCTGAAATGGATAGACATCACTGATGACGGTGCGCTGGATGTGGATTCATATCGCAATGCGTTTTCGCCGCGCACCAAAATGGTGGCGTTGACGCATATGTCGAATGCTCTTGGGTCTATTACTCCTGCGAAAGAGATTGTGCGTATTGCGCATGATCATGACGTGCCGGTCCTGCTCGACGGCTGTCAAGCAGCGGTTCATCTGCACGTTGATGTGCAAGACCTGGATGTGGATTTTTATGCCTTCTCAGGTCACAAGGTCTATGGTCCGACAGGTATTGGTGTTCTTTATGGTAAGGCAGCGTATCTGAATAATATGCGCCCTTATCGCGGCGGCGGTGAGATGATTGGTGAAGTGATGAAAGACAATATCACTTATGCCGACCCACCGCATCGCTTTGAAGCGGGCACACCGGCGATTATGGAGGCGATTGGCCTTGGCGCGGCGCTCAACTATGTCATGGAATTGGACCGTGACGGAGCTCTGGCTCATGAAGTGGATCTGCTAGAATATGCGACGGAACGATTGCGTGGGATTAATGACTTAAGGATTTTTGGAACGGCTCCGGACAAAGGAAGCATTCTGTCTTTTGAGATCGCAGGCATTCATCCCCATGATTTAAGCACGATCATTGACCGTTCAGGGGTTGCGATCCGCGCTGGTCATCATTGTGCGCAACCGCTTATGGACCGGTACGGCGTGACATCGACGGCGCGGGCCTCTTTTGCCATTTATAACACCCAGGTGGAAGTGGATGCGCTCTATGAGGCCTTGTTAAACGCAAAAGAATTCCTAGGTTAAAGAATGAGTAACGAGCAACAGACAGAAGAGAAACGTGACGTGTTAGACGTGAGCTCAACAGAGTCAACATCCGCTCATATTGTTGGGTCATCGGCCTTTTCAGAGGAAGAGATTCAATCGTTAGGCCAGAGTATTATTGCCGCGATTAAAACGGTCTATGACCCAGAGATTCCTGTCGATATTTATGAGCTCGGGTTGATCTATAAAATCGATATTAATGATGATCGCGATGTGGAAGTGGATATGACCTTGACTGCGCCAGGATGTCCTGTTGCGGGGGATATGCCAGGATGGGTCGAAAATGCGATTCGCTCCGTCGAAGGGATTCGCGATGTCAAAGTCGGTTTGGTTTTTGATCCGCCATGGAGCATTGATCTGATGTCGGATGAAGCCAAACTCGAATTAAATATCTTGTAAGTATGCTCTTGCATGATTGAGAGATATGATAAGAAAGTGTAAGATAGTTCCATGCGTGAAAGACCGAAAGCCATAACCCTGTCTGATACGGCGGCTGACCGTATCAAAGAGATTATGTCCCGTGCCGATAACAAATATATCGGTGTGCGCCTTGGTGTGAAAAATGCGGGTTGTGCGGGCATGGCCTATACGATGGATTATGCAGAAGAGCAAGATCCGCTTGATGAAATTGTCGAAGATAAAGACGTCACCATTTTAATTGACCCCAAAGCCATTCTTTTTCTTCTGGGAACAGAAATGGACTATGAAGTCACGAAATTGAAATCTGGCTTTGTGTTTAACAATCCCAATGAAACTGATGCCTGTGGTTGCGGGGAATCGGTGACGATTAAACCGGCTATTGTGCCAAACTAATCTCACGAGCCATCAAAAAATAAAGTCACGGCGCACCCTGATTCAAACGGAGTGATGAGGCTAGCCGTTGGTATTTGTATAGCTGCGTGACAATGCGATGATGCCATGTGATACTCTCTTCCGCAGAAATTGGGAGGGCGTTCACAATGCTATCAATCATTGCCCGTATTCTTATCTTGCTTGATGCGCTCATCTTCATCATGGTGGGCACATTCATATTTACGGGCGCTGGTGACATGGTGATATTCCGTGATCATGACTTATCGCCTGCAGGTCTGACGGGCGTACGGACCTGGGGCGGCATGTTTATTGGTGTTAGCCTCTCTGTTATTTTTCTTGTTGCACGACAATCAACAGCCGTTCAGGCCGGGCTCGTCATGTTTCTCATTGGCAGCGCTGTCGTTCTGAGTCGCCTTTATGGTATTCAGGTGGACGGCGTTGAGCCAAAACAATTCACGGAACTGCGTGATGAGGCACTGGGGCCTGGACTGTCCGGTTTGGCATTGGTGTTGATGTGGTGGCAGCACAAACGGCGGAACGCATAATTTGACAATTTCTGATGAGTATAAGGCTTTTATCCTTGAGCTGTTTGAGCCTGTGGGGCCGATCAAGGTTAGGCGTATGTTCGGTGGCGCAGGCATTTTCGCGCCTCTTGAGCAAGGCGATATCATGTTCGGCCTTATCGCTAATGAGGTGATCTATCTCAAAGCGGACGAAACGAATGCGCCAGATTTTGAAGCCGAAGGGAAGGGCCCCTTCATTTATGATGGAAAGACTAAACCAGTCTCTATGTCTTATTATGAACTTCCCGAATATCTCTATGATGACTCTGATGCATTGGTGATCTGGGCGCGCAAAGCGCTTGATGCCGCAATCAAAGCCCACGCGAAAAAGACCTCGAAAAAGAAACGAAAAGCTTAGGATCAAAATATGCCAGCACAGTCCTTCTCACTTGGTGAGTATCACATCCACAAAATTCTTGATGCCCATTCTCCCGTTCCTCTTGAGATGATCTTTCAAGATGGTGATTGGTCTGCGTTCGAGGAGAATGCTGACTGGCTATCTGATCAAGCGGATATGCAAATGCGTATGCCGTATCTCAGTTTTCATTCCTATGTCTTACAAACGGGACGCAGCAATATTTTGGTTGATGCCTGTATCGGCAATCATAAAGACCGCGGCGGGGCTCCGATCTTTCACATGAAAGAGACGCCGGATTATATGAATGACCTTGCGAGTCTCGGATTAACGGTGGACGATATCGATTTTGTGATGTGCACGCATATGCATGCTGATCATGTGGGTTGGAATACGCAGTTGATTGATGGACGTTGGGTGCCGACTTTCCCAAATGCGACATATATTTTTGCTGAGAAAGAATTTGCGCATTGGGTGGCCAATGCCAAGGAAAATCCGGATGAGCCTTGGCAGGTCGCCTCCTATCATGATTCGATTTTACCGGTGGTAGATGCGGGACAATCGCAATTGGTGCAGCAGGATTTTGAACTTGAAAAAGGCATTCACCTTGAAGCGGCTCCGGGACATTCGCCAGGCAACGTCGTGATCAATGTGTGTTCAGGAAACCATATGGGCATTTTTTCCGGTGATGTTGTGCATCATGCCGTTCAGATGGCCCGCCCGCATTGGAAAATAAATTTTTGTATGGATCCCGAGCTATCCGGGATGACGCGCCGCGCTTTAGTCGAAAAAATAGCGGACACAGAAACCATTCTGATGCCCGCTCATTTTAGTGGGGCCTCCGCAGGGCGCGTGAGGTCCCATCAAGATGCTTTTCGATTTGATTTTATAGATTGTTAAGCAGCGCCTTCTTGGAGATCTTCCACCAACGTAACCTCTTCGGCGTCTTCGCGAATAACGCGGTTACGACCGGCGCGTTTTGCCGCATAAAGGCATGTATCGGCGCGGTGAACAAAGTCCGCGAGTTTTTCACCAGGTTGGAACTTAGCTACACCAATCGAGATCGTGATGTGGCCTAACTCTTCGCCTGTTGATTTGCGTTGCAGTTTCTTCGTTGCAACAGTCTCACGGATTTGTTCAGCCAGTTTTTCAGCCGAATCAAGGGATGCATTTGGCAGCACCACGGCGAATTCTTCTCCGCCGTAACGGGCGGGAAGATCTTTCCCTTTTACATTGGCGCGCAAACACGCCGCCACTAAACGCAGAACTGTGTCGCCGGTTTGATGTCCCCATGTGTCATTGAACTTCTTGAAATGATCAATATCCATAAAGAGCAGAGACATATCCTCACCGGACTCCATCACGGCGGCTGCGGTTTCGCGTAGATTCTCATCAAAGCTTTTGCGGTTGGCGAGGCCTGTCAATTGATCGGTAAAGGCTTCTTTGCGAATGTCTTCAATGTTCAACTGAAGTTTTTTAACCTCGCTCGACGATTCTTCGAGACGGGATTCAAGTGTCCGGCTGCGCTCTTCCATCTTACGTGTGGCGTTGACCAAATGATCCACCATTGCCTTGATATGACTGCCAGTGGCGTTGCTCTCAGAGGAAAGATGCGAGGATGTTTTTTCTAATGCATCACCGTAAGCTGCTGTTTCCGCAAGCGAGGTTTGCAGTGTTTCCACCAACTCATCAAGCTCTGTTTGCATACGATCGCCAACTTCGCGATAGCTATCGTTCATATGCTTGGCTTCATTAAAGAAGCGATCATGAATTTCATCGCTCAGTGTTTGATCGAAGGTGCGGCCATTGTCCAAAACAATTTTCAATGCTTGGGTCAATTCTGGAAAGCGGCCTGTTTTGTATGCAAACCAGATTTGATAATTCTGCGGATTGGCGGGAATCTTATGCTCTGCCATGAAGGCCAGCACATCTTGTCCTGTGCTGTGTGTGTATTCAATGTCACTAAAATAATCCACGATCTTTTCCTTACTCTTCTGACGTCTGCGCAAAAATACTGCTGCGCAGAGAACGCATAAGATGTCATTTCATTCCGTGGGAGCATCTCAGAAAAGGGTAAAAATCATTTTAATTTCAGGGGCATGGGCATGGCCCTGGGACGCAGACTCAACAGGATGTAAAATCTTTACAGACTCTTAAAGCTTAAGCAAGGCTGCGCGATTTCGGGAGTTTTGTTGGGCGCAGGAGAAACGCCGGGACATGGTCGCCAAGGCCAACGACGGGTTTATCGTCTGTGTCTTGCTTTTTCGGCGCAGCTTTTGAAGGTCTCTTCGCTTTTTCAGGTGTTTTGCGTGATTTGGGTCCTGTTTCGCGTTTTTTCGCCGTAGATGACTTGCGGCTTTGTGTTGGCGCGTCATCTTCGCCAAGACCATCAATGGTGATGCGGTTTAAGCTTTTGTTAATCAGCTCTTCAATAGCCACAAGATATTTCGTGTCTTGCTTTGACACCAATGAATAAGCTTCACCGCTGCGGCCGGCACGGCCTGTCCGGCCAATACGATGCACATAATCTTCAGCATGGGTGGGGATGTCATAATTGAAAACATGGCTGACATCGGGGATATCCAGACCCCGCGCCGCAACATCACTAGCGACAAGAAGCTGTATGGCGCCATCGCGAAATTCGCCCAAAGTTTTCATGCGTATATTTTGATCGAGATCGCCATGCAACGGCGCTGCATTGAAGCCATGCTTTTCAAGCGAGCGGGCGAGAATAGCGACGTCACGTTTTCTGTTGCAGAAGATAATACCGTTTTTCACATCTTTGCTTTTGATCAGCGACCGCAGGGCTTCACGTTTCAACTTAGGCAAGCTGGGAACTTGCGCGACAGCTTGAGTAACTGTCTCTGTTGTTGAAGCGGGACGCGCCACTTCGATGCGCACTGGGTTTTGCAGAAAAGCTTCGGTGAGGCGTTGAATCTCTTTCGGCATCGTTGCTGAGAAGAAAAGCGTTTGCCGGGTGAATGGCGTCAATTTACAAATGCGTTCAATATCCGGGATAAAGCCCATATCAAGCATACGGTCCGCTTCGTCGATCACAAAGATCTGCACACCGTTGAGCATAACCTTGCCGCGTTCAAAGTGATCGAGCAGACGGCCTGGCGTGGCGATCAGAACGTCAACACCGCGATCCAGTTTTTTCGTTTGCTCCTCAAAGGAGACACCGCCAATCAGAAGCGCCATAGAGAGTTTTTGATTCTTACCATAAGTCTCGAAATTCTCTGCCACTTGCGCCGCCAATTCGCGAGTTGGTTCTAAGATCAGTGACCGCGGCATGCGCGCGCGGGCGCGGCCTTTAGAGAGACGCTCAATCATTGGTAATGTGAAAGACGCCGTTTTCCCGGTGCCGGTTTGCGCAATGCCGAGAACATCACGGCCTTCCAGGGCAGACGGAATGGCTTGTGCTTGGATAGGCGTTGGGTGGGTGTAGCCCGCGTCGTTGACAGCTTGCAACACATTCGGGCCGAGGCCCAGTTCGTCAAAAGTCATACAGTACCTTTACCGTTCGATCTCTTACGCATCGCCCGGCATAGTGTATGTTTTCGCGCCGGGTCATCTTCAAATATATGGGTCCATCCTGTCGGAGAACCGGGTCCTTTTGCGCCGCGCCGGTCATATCGTCGCTGGGCACAAAAAGCGAGAAACGTCTGTTATTCCTTTAAGGGAATCATATGGCGATTCTCATGTTGCGGCGCAACATAGGCATATGTCTGGGGAAGTCAAGAAAAACGCCCGAGAAATGAATAATTGCACCGAAAAACGCGCATTTTTCCGGTAAAGTGTGACTTATACGTCAATATTTTCTATAAAAGTGGCGTTTTCCTGGATGTATTGGAAGCGAAGTTCGGCTTTTTTTCCCATCAATTGTTCGACGAGATCGGCGGTGCTTTTATCTTTTGCCGGAGACACAACACGCAGGAGTGTCCGGTTTCCAGGTCTCATTGTGGTTTCTTTAAGTTGGGCTGGCATCATTTCTCCAAGCCCTTTAAAGCGGCTGACATCGACCTTGCCGCCTCCGTTAAACTTATCTGCCATGATGTCATCTTTATGCTGATCATCGCGCGCGTAGAAGGTTTTGCCGCCACGGGACAGTTTATAGAGGGGCGGCACTGCAAGGTAGAGGTGCCCATTCGCAATCAGATCCGGCATGGCGCGGTAGAAGAAGGTAATTAAAAGGGACGCAATATGGGCGCCATCGACATCGGCGTCGGTCATGATAATCACGCGGTCATAACGCAGTGCATCATCGTTATACTTATCCCCCACGCCGCAGCCCAATGCCTGGATGAGATCTGAAAGCTCTTGGTTGGCGTTGATCTTGTCTTTACCGGCGCTTGCCACATTGAGGATTTTTCCGCGTAACGGAAGGATCGCTTGAGTCTTGCGGTCGCGTGCTTGTTTCGCAGACCCCCCCGCAGAATCGCCCTCAACCAAAAAGATTTCGGTGTCTTCCGATGAATTGCTGGTGCAATCGGCGAGCTTACCGGGAAGGCGCAGTTTGCGCGTGGCGGCTTTTCGGCTGACTTCTTTTTCCTGTCGTCGTCTGATGCGTTCATCGGCGCGGTCTATGACCCATTCGAGAAGCTTATCGGCTTCCGTGGGAGAGGCTGTGAGCCAGTGTTCAAAGTGATCGCGCACGGCATTTTCCACCAATTTGGCGGCTTCAGGATTGGAGAGTTTTTCTTTGGTTTGTCCTTGAAATTCGGGTTCGCGAATGAACACGGAGAGCATAATGGCGGCTGTGCTGATCACATCATCGGCAGTGACTTGCGCGGCTTTCTTGACGCCTTTGAGTTCGCCATAAGCTTTCAAGCCTTTGGTAATCGCGGCGCGGAAGCCGCTTTCATGGGTGCCGCCGTCAACAGTTGAGATGGTGTTACAGTATGAATTGAAAAATCCATCGCCGCCGCCTGCAACGCCTCCCGGTACCCAGGTGACAGCCCATGCGACCGTTCCGGCTTGCTGGCCTTTCT
>JANQLI010000054.1 GCA_028280675.1 Alphaproteobacteria bacterium | reverse complement strand
ACTCACGACCCCAACCTTGGCAAGGTTGTGCTCTACCCCTGAGCTACGCCCGCTCATGGCGTGTGTCGCAGGGAAGCCCCCGCGCGAGACGCACCTTATTACGCACATCGCTGCGGATTGCAAGAGCGGGAAGAGGCGTTTTTCACCAATTTCACGCTGAAGATGCTGGCTTTTCCGCAAAAAGCCAGGCAGGACTATGCCAAATCAAGGATATTGACGATGACGCCCTCGCACCCCGCCACGCGCGCGGATTTATTTGCTTTTTTCGACACCCTCGGCATTGACACCACAACCACGGAACATACGCCGGTGTTTACGGTTGAAGAGGCGAAGGCGATCCGCGCACAGCTTCCCGGTGGGCATTGTAAGTCACTCTTTTTAAAAGGGAAAAAAGGCGGGCTCTGCCTCCTTGTAGCGCTTGAGGACAGTGAGATCCGTCTCAATGCTTTGGCCAAATACCTTAACCAAGGGCGCTTTTCCTTTGGCAAAGCTGACATTATGATGGACCTGTTGGGGGTGACGCCTGGCTCCGTCACGCCCTTTGGACTGATCAACGATAAAGAGCAAAAATTGACGGTTCTTCTTGATCATAACATGATGGCAGAAGACGTGCTGCATTATCATCCCCTCAAGAATGACGCCACGACAGCCATTGCGCCATCTGATCTGTTGCGTTTTATCACAGCATGCGGGCACCAAGCGGAGATCCTGGATTTGCAGCGCTTTGATCAAGACACACCGGCCGCGCCTCACACATAAGAAGGCTTCCAATCCCAGGCCACAGTGACTACATAAAGAGAAAATAATACAATGATGGCGGAAGACGCGCCAATGAAGGACCTGAACTGATGGAACTGGATCTTACCACAGAGCCGAGCAGCCCCTCCTCGGCCGATCTTATCCAAGACGCTGACACAAGCACTTTTGCCGCAGCCGTCGTGCATGCCTCTATGGAGATGCCGATCATTGTTGATTTTTGGGCAACCTGGTGTGAGCCATGTAAACAATTGACCCCGCTTCTCGAAAAGATTGTGACGCAGGCAGGCGGCAAAGTAAAGCTGGTGAAAATCGATGTCGATCAAAACCAAGCTCTGGCGCAACAACTCCGCGTGCAATCGGTTCCCACTGTGATGGCTTTTAAAAATGGCCAGCCGATTGATGGGTTTATGGGGGCGCAACCGGAAAGCCAAGTCAAAGCTTTTGTTGAGCGCGTCGCCGGGGAGATTGGGCCGAGTCCGATTGATCAAGTGCTTGACCAAGCGCAAAGCCTGCTCGACCAAGGGGACGCACAAACGGCAAGCCAAGCTTATATGCAAGTGCTGCAAGCAGAGCCAGAGAACGCAAAAGCGATCGCAGGGTTGGTGCGGTGTCTTTTAGCGATGGATGACCTTGACGGGGCAAAAGATGTTTTAGCATCTGTTCCGGATGAGACCAAAGATCCAGATCTTGATAGCGCACGCGCCGCTGTGCAAGCGGCGGACCAAGCGGCAAGCGCTGGTGATCTCGCGCCACTTGAAGACGCGGTGGCGAAAGACCCGAAAAATCATCAGGCCCGGTTTGATCTTGCGCTGGCCCTTAATGGCGCTGGACGCTGCGAGGAAGCCATCGATCATTTGATTAACATCATTCGCCAAGACCGCACATGGAATGACGAAGCGGCGCGTAAACAATTACTGACTTTTTTCGATTCATACGGACAGATGGATGAGCGAACCCTTGCGGGGCGGCGGAAACTTTCATCTCTCCTCTTTTCGTGATGCCGTTATGACCAGTGGCCCACACTATCGTCATGCAACGGACCTTCCGGTTGTGATTCCTGTCTTCCCTCTCAGTGGCGCAACTTTGCTCCCAGGCGGCCACCTGCCGTTGAATATCTTTGAACCGCGCTATTTGAATATGATTGATGACGCTTTAAGCGCAGATCGTTTGATCGGTATGATTCAACCCCGCGAACATGAGCGCCGCACGGAAAGCCCTCCTCTCTTCCGCGTCGGATGCGTGGGGCGTTTGATTTCATTCTCAGAAACCGATGACGGCCGTTATCTGATTTCGCTGAAAGGCATCTGCCGATTCCAAATTCATGAAGAACTTTCCGTCACAACGCCCTACCGTCAACTGCGTGTCGATTATGAAGACTATGCTGGTGATATGCATGGAGATGAATTACAGCATACGATTGATCGCGAAGGCATCTTGAATGTGTTGAAAGAGTTTCTCGACAGCAACCAATTGGAAACAGATTGGGAGTCGGTGAAAAAAACCTCTGCCGACACCTTGGTCAATTCGCTCTCCATGTCATGCCCGTTTACTCCACAAGAAAAGCAAGCCCTTCTTGAAGCGCACGATGTGAATGACCGCGCGCACATTCTCCAAGCTTTGCTTGAAATGGCGGCTGGGAACGGAACCGATTCCGACGACACGCCATTGCAGTGAAAGAATCATCCCGTGAGCGAAGAAACCAAACAGATTATCCAATCTTCTATTGATCCCAAACTTTTGGAGATCTTGGTGTGTCCTGTCACGCGCGAAACACTTGTCTACGACAAAGAGGCGGGTGAGTTACTGAGCCGCGGGGCGCAACTGGCTTATCCGATCCGCGATGGCATTCCGATTATGCTCCCAGATGAAGCCCGCAGCCTAAACGATGATGAGATTCTGAAATTAGATCGTTAACTTACAGCGTTTCGCCGCGGAACAATTTCGGTAAGTCCCCCATTACGCCAGCGGCATGACGAATAAACACCCGTTTGAGAGGCCCCATATAATTCACCGCTTGCATGCCAAGATCACGCGCAAGTTTAAGCGGGGGAAAGTCATTGGCAAAGAGTTTGTTCATACCATCGGTAATCACCGCAAGAGCCATTGTGTCAAAGCGGCGCCATTGTTGATAGCGCTCAAGGAGATGCAGTGCGCCAATATCAAGACCCAGGCGATGCGCCTCCACCAAGACCTCAGACAGAACCGCGACATCTTTCAGGCCCAGATTCCATCCTTGTCCCGAGATCGGGTGGATGCCATGTGCCGCATCGCCGATCAGTGCAAAACGCGGTGCGATAAACTCCCGCGCGATTTGTAATGAAAGAGGAAAGGCTTGACGCGGGGAGACTATTTTCAAGTCACCTAAATAATCTCCAAAGCGGCGCGTCAATTCATCCATAAAGGACGGATCATCTAAATTCATCAGTGCTCTGACTTTAGAGGAGCCCTCCGTCCAGACCAATGAAGAACGATCACCCTTTAGCGGGAGAATGGCAAACGGTCCCGCAGGCAAAAAATATTCTTGCGCAATCCCTTGATGCGGAATGGCGTGTTCGACGGTTGTCACGATGCCATGTTGATCATACCCCCAGCCGACGGTCTGAATACCAACCTGCTGGCGCAAAGGGGACGCGCGGCCATCGGCGGCCACACATAAAGCCGCCCACAGGTGGCGGCCGTCCTCAAGCGTCACTTCGACAGTGTTGTCATGGAAAATAACGTCTTTCGTTTTGGCCGGAGCGATTAATTCAACCGCATCTAATGTATCGATCACTTGATAGAGGGCAGCGCGCGCATGCCTGGCTTCCACCATATAGCCCAAGGCCGTATAGCCCAAGGCCGCGCCGGCGTCTTCGGCCTCAAGCTCGCGCCGGTCAAAATGTAAGAAGAAAGGGGATGCACCGCCTTCTCGAAAACGGCTTCTGACACTGCCATCGGTGATCAAGATGTCCTCAATGGGCTGCACATCCGCTTCAAGGCGTTCCCAGACGCCGAGTGTTTGGAGCATGACGGCAGACCCATACGCCACCGCAAAAGAGCGGCCGTCAAAAGCCTGGTTTGTGGTTGTGCCTGGATCTTCCGTATCAATCACCGCGGTTTTTAAGCCGTTTTGCCCTAACGCAACCGCCAGTGACAGGCCCGCTAAACCGCCGCCAACGATAATGACGTCTTGGGCATCAGATGTCGTGTGAGATGATGTCGGTGCAGCGGGACTCATGGGCGCAAGATCCCTGTTTTCTGAGGTTCTGTCTAGGGCTTATGTGGTCGCAGCAAGAGCGCATTATGGTGATGCATAAAATTTAGGCGCGTTAACGAATCGCCCTGGATCACGCTTATCTTTTAAGCAGTTTCACCCCTTATAGAGGTGATCCCGTGCAGCCGAAAACATTTTTTATCCATTAAATACAATGTCTTAGAATTTATATGATAAAACCGGCACGGTTCTTGGAATGCGTTAACCCTGATCCCGCGTCAAAGCGGGTGCTTAAACAACACGAAAGGGGTGTTCCATGAAGCTGATCATGGCCGTCATTAAACCATTCAAGCTGGATTCGGTGCGTGAAGCGCTGACCGGGATGGATGTGGAAGGTATGACCGTGACGGAGGTCAAAGGGTATGGCCGCCAAAAAGGCCACACAGAAATTTACCGCGGCACGGAATACGCCGTGAATTTTCTCCCCAAAATCAAACTGGAGATCGTGGTCAACGATGCTCTGGCGGAACAAGTGGTCGAAACGATTTCACAGACCGCCAAAACAGGGCAGATCGGTGATGGGAAAATTTTTGTCTATCCCGTCGAGCAAGCCGTGCGGATTCGGACCGGCGAAACCGACGCCGATGCGCTTTAGTTCAGTGTACATATTAAATTCAGGAAACATATCATGCGTATTACAAAATATATGACTTATGCAAGCATCGGTGCAGGTGCTTTTCTCGCGATGACAGGGGTTGCGAATGCCGCTGTCACGGAAACGCAGTTTGTCTTCAATAGCTTCCTTTTCCTCGTAATGG
>JANQLI010000104.1 GCA_028280675.1 Alphaproteobacteria bacterium | reverse complement strand
ATCCGCGTGCCTTGCCACTCCACCGATGTGCATTTCGCAAGAATGGTGATGCCGCGTTCTTGCTCCAGCTCATTGCTGTCCATGACCCGTTCGGCGACTTGCTGGTTGTCCCGGAACAGGCCGCTTTGGCGCAGTAGAACATCTACAAGCGTGGTCTTCCCATGATCGACATGGGCGATGATGGCGATGTTGCGAATTGACACGTTGATTAACCTAACTTGAGGGCTCCCAATAACCGGCCCAATGTGGGGGTCTCTCTATAGGGGAAATGCCGTTCTGGCTAGGCTTTTGTTCGGAGAGGATACGATGTTTTGCGCTTTGACCTGCGCGCGGCCTACATAAAGCGGACCGAAACTTGCAATGACTGCACAAAGAAACCTCTCAGCCTGGTTAACCATAAGGATGTCTAGGAGCGTGCAAATGCAAAAATGGATCGCGATCTGTCTTGCAGTGTTATGTGTGTCGGGGTGTGACGACATCTCTGACATGTGGGATGATGTGATGGGCGAGGATAAGATTGTTCTCCGCCCAAAAGAAACGGCGTCTGCTCCGGCGCCTGTTGACGGCGGCCTTCGCGAGTCCATCACTGAACCGGTGACAGCGCCGCCGCGTCGCTCCTCTCCCGCGTCTCTTGCGGTCAATAACAGGCCGCAGATGAATGCATTTGGTGGGATTGTGATTGTCGATCAGGTCGGTGCAAACTCTGCTGAAGATGCGCTGCATGCGGATGATTGGATCATCAAGGTCAATGGTGATCCTGTGCATTGCAGTGATGATATTATGGAGCGTGCTGCCGCTGCCTTTCGAACGTCGATGAAACCACTCGGCGTTTTGATCCAGCGGGCAGGTGAAACGATCTTTCTTAACGTGCCTTTGGACATGATCACCCGTGTCTCTTTCCTCGATCCCGATAGCTGTGTGTCGTGGGATAAATGAGGTTATATCCACAGCAAATGTAAGCCCATATTCGCAGAGTGCGCGGCAACTTGTTTCATGCGTGACGGCATCCTTTGTTTTTGGTGTATGCTCTCTCAAAATAAAGGAAGAGAGTATCATGTCATCTCTTGACAAAAACCCGATGGATGAACGGGCCGCGCCGGACCTGTCCGAAATGGTTGAGATCGCCTCTCCGGACGATGAATCCCAAGCAATATTGATGTCATCTTACTTAGGCGCGTTCGGTGTCAGCGCGGCTTTAGTGAGCGACGATAAAGGCGGGCATCGCTTGTTGGTTGCGCAAGAGGATTTTGCCTCTGCCCGTCAGCTTCTCTCGCAAACGCAATTTGGCTAGGCTTATTCTGCGGCGGCCACTTGCGCGGCATGTGTTGATTGCGAATCTTGCACTTTTTTCTTTTTGGGTTTTGCGCCCCTGTCAGGCGCGTTGGCGAGAATGTAGGCTGAGACCACCATATAAAGGACGATCAGGCTGTTAAGGATCGGATACTCAAAGGGTTTGAGCCAGTATTCTGTCATCATCTGCATGCCAGATAAGCTTTCAGGCACGAGCCAGATCGAAATACCAGCGCCGACTGCATAACGTACTGTTGGGGCAGGTCCGCTTTGTTGCGTGAGTTTATAGATGAGATACACACACCACACGCAATAGGTCAAAAAGATAAGCGGCATAGCGATACCGGCTGGGTCAAACAGCCGGGGATCGAGCATCGTCAAGCACACCACATAAATGAACCATGTCACAAAGACATACTCCATAGCGGTGATGCGGGAATATTGGCGGCGATAGCCCGCGGTCGGGGCTTCGGGCTTCAGTTTGAAATTGCGGTGAAACCACTTGAAGAAGCGGCACCGTGTGTCTTTATTCAATCCAAGAAGAATAATGATAGGGAAGGCCAAAAGGCCGCTTGCTTGCAGAAGCTTCATGCCGCCATTGTAATAAACAAATTCGCCGATATTCGGATCATAGCCCATCAATGGAGGAATACCCCCTAAGATATCCGGCAGGATGTGATTAAAGCCATATTCAAAAAAGCCAAACCAGATCAGTGCGCCGCCTAGAGCGCCATAACAGGTTGCCGTCAGCTCGTCTTTTTCAAATCCGCGCCAGACACAGACAAGCCCGAGAATGCCGAGAATGATATTCATCGCAAAAATACCGGTTTCGGAAAGATAAGTCCGCTGCATGATGGTGAAGGCGTGCCCGAAGGCTTGCCATGACAGCAACGTCCCCACAGCCATCAATCCCAGATAGGGCTTTTTATAGAGTTGCGCGGGGATCCAGGAGTTGGTGTCTCGGCTTTTTGTCTCTGCAGTCATGGCGGGTATCCTTACGGCATAGATTTCATGAACCCAGTTCGCACGGTTTTCAGATAGCCGTCAAATGAAGTGCGATCACTATATCGGCTAATGAACGTGCGCTTATGAAAAAATAGCGCTTTAGCCGCCATCATACACCGATCAAGTGATGGAGGAACGCTCACTCACGACGCATGAAAAGGCGGCCATCTGTATGAGAGCGCACAACAGGCAAAAAACCTGCGATTTTTAGTTAACAAATGGTTAATATCCGTTATATGCCAGTTGGTGATGGCTGTGTTGGGCTTATTTCACTCAACACACCTTTGAGAATATTTTTCGTGTGAGTTGAGGATTGAGGCGCATGTTGCGTATGAGCAATGCAGATTTTTGGCGGATTTTTCTTTTTCTTTTCATCATCTTCGGTCTCTCAGGATGTGCAAACCTCATGTCACGCATGCAAAAAGACTGTGAAATAGAGCCCGAAACAGCCGAATCTGAGGTTTCGGCAGAAACCCCTCTGCCACAACCGGCCCCCGCGCCAAATGCAGCCCTTGTCGCTTATGATCTGCGTGATGCGCAGCCGGTCGTCGCTCTTCCCGATGGCCGTATTATTGTGGGTGGTGTCGAAAAGGTCCGGCTGGATGAGGTCTCTGTGGTTATGGATGCCCGTATAGACAGCGGCGCGAATACGTCCTCAATGGATGCGCGTGATATGGTGGAGTTTGAGAGGGACGGCGAAAAATGGGTGCGTTTCAACCTACGGCCGAATGGCGGGGAGCCTGTTACGATCGAAAAACCGATCAAAAAGTTTGTCAAAGTGAGCCAAACCAACAGCCCCGTCCCAGACCGGCGTCCCGTCATTGATTTACGCCTGCAAGTCGGTTCGAAGCTTGATCTGATCGAATTTAACCTCACAGATCGGTCGGAAATGACGTATCCTATTCTGCTTGGACGGCGCTTTTTGATGGATCGCGCCGTGATTGATATTTCGCAGAATTACATACAGGACCTGCCGTGAACGGCCTTCTCGCTTCCCGCCCCATCTTTCTTGCCCTTGTGCTGGCTCTTTTTGTGGGGGGACTCGCGCAGATCGCCTATCGCCATCTTTCTCTCGGTGTGCCACTTCTACCGTCGGCAAATCGCGATGTATGGTATGTCGATGCCAAAGTAGAATTCCGCGCGACCGGAGAGCCCGTCACTGTGTCTTTGGCGCTTCCCGAAACCCAAACCGGGTTTACAGTTCTGCGTGAAAACCTGGTTTCGCCCGGCTATGGCCTCTCCATTGTGACGACGCCTGAAAACCGCCGGGCTGAATGGACCATTGCCCAAGCACGGGGGGATCAGGAGCTCTATTATAAGGTTCAACTGGCCAATGATAATCGGCTTGGTGATGTCGGCCCGATCTCCGCCATGACAGCGGAGACGCAATCGCTTTTGTTGAACGATGCGGAAGCAACGGCTGCGGATCAGGTTTTGGCAGATGTGCGCGCCCGGTCAACGGATTCACTTTCCTTTGCGCGGCAATTAACGTTGCAGCTTACATCGAATGACCCAAACCAATCGATTGAATTGCTGCGCTCACAATATGATACGTCTGAGTTGATGGTTGCCTTGCTGGCCCGCGCTGGTGTGTCATCGCGGGTTGTCTATGGGTTGTTGTTGGAAGATGGCCGCCGCCGCCAGCGTTTAAAACCTTATGTGCATGTGTACGCGAATGCGCAATGGACGCTTTTTGATGTGCGGACAGGGCTGGAAGGCCGCGATCCGCAGCTTGTTCTGTGGGCGCCAAGTGCGGAATCGACATTGGATGTCGTTGGTGGCCGCGATTCAGATCTAACATTTTCCATTTTGCGTCAGGAAGAAAACGCACTTGGAAGTGTGCTCACGCAAATTGAAGATCTTGGGTTTGATGACTTCTCCATCTATCAATTGCCGTTAGAAGAGCAAGCTTTGTTGAAGGGGATGTTCCTGATTCCCATCGGCGCCATGGTCGTTGTGTTTATGCGGATCATCGTCGGGTTGCGCACCAGCGGGACTTTTATGCCTGTTCTCTTGGCGATTGCTTTCACCCAGACAGATCTCATTCCTGGATTGATCAGTTTTGTCGTCATTGTCGGTGCGGGGTTGTTTGTGCGGTCATATCTCTCTGAGATTAATTTACTTCTTGTTGCGCGCATATCCGCCACTCTGATTGTCGTGATCGGTTTGATGATCCTCTTCACTCTCTTGAGCGCATCCATTGGCTTAGATGCGTTGCGGAATTTTGCCTTCTTTCCTCTTGTGATTATGTCTTGGACCATTGAGCGCATGTCGGTGCTGTGGGAGGAAGAAGGGCCACGCGAAGTGTTTCTGCAAACAACGGGTAGTTTATTTGTCGCGGTTCTTGCCTATCTTGCGATGACCATGCCCTTTGTCCGACATATGAGTTTTAATTTCCTTGGATTACAGCTCGTCATGTTGTCACTCATTCTTGTGATGGGGCAATATACGGGTTATCGCCTTGTGGAAGTGGTGCGCTTCAAATCTTTGGCGGGGAATGAGTAATGTTTCAGCTCATCCGTCAGTTGAAGGCGCACGGTGTCATGGGGTTGAACCAGCGCAATGTCCATTACATCGGCAAATACAATGCGCGTCACCTTTACCCATTGGTTGACGATAAATTACGCACCAAGTTGCTCGCCCATGATTTTCATGTGCGCGTGCCAGGATTAATTGGCACGCTGAATTATCAGCACGATGTGAAAAGCATGGCGGCATTGGTGGATGGTCAATCCTCTTTTGTGCTGAAGCCGTCGCGCGGATCAGGTGGCCGCGGTATCATGGTGATCGAACGCATTGAAGATGGCGTTTATTATAAACCCAACGGCGCTGGGGTAACCCGTGAAGGGCTGCAGCGTCATGCCTCTAATATTCTGGGCGGTCTGTTTAGCTTAGGCGGGCACACGGATGTGGTGATCATTGAGGATCGTGTGATCAGCGACCCGTCTTTCGCCCACTATTCGTATGAAGGTATTCCGGATATCCGTGTGATTGTGTTCCAGGGGTTTCCGGTCATGGCCATGATGCGATTAGCGACCCATGAGTCGGACGGTAAAGCGAACTTGCATCAAGGGGCTTGTGGGGTTGGATTGAACTTAAGTCATGGGCGGGCGCTGACAGGCGTGCAACATAATCGCACAATCACAAAGCACCCGGACACGCATGCAAATCTGGCGGACTTACAAGTGAAGGCGTGGCCTTTGTTAATGGCTCTGGCGGCGCGCTGTTATGACATGACAAAGCTTGGATATTTAGGTGTGGATATAGTTCTGGACGCGGAGCATGGCCCCTTGCTTTTAGAGTTAAATGCGCGGCCTGGGCTTTCGATCCAAATTGCTAATAAGGTGGGGTTGGCCGGACGACTGGAACATATCGAACAAGGGCGCGCGCCGAAAGGGCTCAGTGCCGAAGAGCGCGCCGAGTATGCCATGACGACACTCGCCACACTTTCACATCGCACAAAGGATGCTGCATAACATGTCAGTTTATATTATCGTTGAAGGATACAACCTCGATTACGAAAAAATCATGGCTTATGTTGGCGCTGTCCGTGGGCTGATGGCGGACTCAGGATCTCTTTTGCAGAAATTCGGTGGGCGTGTGTTGGTGCGCAGCGTTAAAGGGTCTTACGAGATGCTGGAAGGAGAAGACGGCCCAGATCTTTATCAGGTTCTGGAATTTCCTACCGTTGACCAAGCAAAAGGTTTTTGGCTGGGGGAAGAATATCAAGAGGTTAAGAAACTGCGCGATGGGGCAGGCGATTTCCGCATCGCCCTCATCGAATCATAAAGTAGAATCTTAAAGTGGGAATCATAAATCTGTGATCGCCATCACATTCTCTCTTCACGATCTGTGTTGCCATGGGGTTTTGTGTTAGCTTTTTCTCGAAAGGAGACCCGTCATGCGTAAAACCGTTATCGCCGCTTTATCGGTTATGGTCTTGTCAATCTATGCGTGTTCGACGACGCCGACATATGGACCGGCCAGCAGTGCGCAAGGAGTAGGCTATTCGGAAGTAGCTTTGGAGCAGAACCGTTACCGCGTCACGTTCCGTGGCGGCGATGCGGCCCTTGCGCAAGACTATGCCCTGCGCCGTTCTGCAGAACTGACGATCCAAAAAGGTTACGATTGGTTCGAGGTGGTCAATGCTTATACCCAACGGGAAGGCGATGGCCGCAGTGGCACGCGGGTGTCTGTCGGCGGATCAACAGGGTCATACCGCTCAGGCGTTGGCATTGGGATCGGTTTTCCTATCGGCGGTTCAAGCCCCGAGATGATGCACACTTATGAGATTTTGATGGGGTCGGGTGAAAAACCCACAGCGCCGAATGTGTATGATGCACGAGCTATTGCGGCGTCATTGTCGCGGCCACAGTCTTAATTGTTGCTCGTTTGTTGGCTGATTAAATCTTCAAGGCGCGCTAAGTCGTCTTTGGCGCTTTGATTGTTTGGGTCAAGCCGGATCACTTCGCGTAAGGCGGCAATAGCCTCTTCGTACCTTTGCAGCACGGTGTATGAGCGCGCGAGCATGGTCCACCCTTCAAGGTCATCAGGGTTATCTTGCAGCCGCGCAGCGAGACCGTCCACCATCCCGGCGATCATCTCTTGCTGCTCTTGCAAATTTATGGCTGGCTCTGCGTCTTGTGCTAGATCTGGATAGAGTGTGTTCAGGTCAAGGCCCGCCTCTTCGGCGACAAAACGCATTTGTGAGCGCACCCCGTCAAGATAAGCGGCTTCGGCATCGCTATTGCGCACCACATCCGCCCAAATATCGAGCGCCGCGCGGGGGTTGTCCTGTTGATATGCATAAAGCCCTTTATAGAAGAGCGCCCGTGGTTCGAAAGATTGCAGGCTGAGCGCTGTGTTGAAGGATTCATAGGCCTCATCTGTGACGATTTGGCCAGCCGCCATGGTTTGGGCTTCTCCGAGGAAAGCGTAAAAAGCGGCGTTTTGGTCTGAAAGCGCAATGGCTTTTTGTATCGCCGTCTCAGCGTCCTCAAAGCGTCTCATCATCGTATAGGCTTGCGCAAGCATGGACCATCCTTCCGCATCATCGGGCTTTTGAGCGGTGCGCGTTTCAAGCGCTTGTATCATCTGGTCGGGTGTGGGTTGTTGTGTGGCTTGTGCCGTGCGCCACGTGTCCATCGACATAGACATCAGCGCCGGCTCACCGATGATGCGATAAAGAATGATGACGATGATGGGCAGGGCGCCAACCATTGCAAGCGCAATCATGCGCAGGGCCGGGGAGGCGGTGAGCGATGTTTTGTCTGTTTGCGCAAGAGAGAGAATGCGCCGCTCAATTTCCAAACGCGCAGATTTGGCTTCAGCCTGCGTAATCAGACTAAGCGCTTCATCGCGTTCAATTTCTTCAAGTTGCGCGCGGTACATTGCGAGGCTTTTTTGCGCATCATCTTCAGACATTGGCGCTGGACGCAAGAGTGGTTTGAGCAAGAGCCAAAGTGTGATGGCCAACGCTGTTGCACCAAAAAACCAAAATCCGAGCATTCTCTATACATCCATCGCTAGTGTGATGGTGGTATAGCTCTAATTATCTGCCTAATCCATAGTCTTTCATGTCAGGACGGCCGCCGGTATGGCTAAGGGTTGGTCAGTGATAGATTGCGCCTCGCGAGAGGTGTCGCGGGCGATTAATTTGCGCCAAACAATAATTAAACCGAGACAAATGGCATGACATCTGAAATGGATCAACAAGACGATACCTATCTGGTGGGGTATGGCGACGCTGCTCAGGCTTGGATTTCGCACCGCACCGCCGAATCGCATGCCGCGTTTTTTACACCGCATTTAAAGTCTGGCATGACCTTGCTTGATTGTGGCTGTGGCCCAGGGGGCATCACCGTTGGACTTGCGGCGAAAGTTGCGCCAGGCGCCGTCACCGCAATTGATATTGAATCGGCGCAATTGGCCAAAGCCACACAGCGCGCCGCGGATGAAGGCCTCACGAACATCACATTTGAAGAAGCAAATCTTTTTGATCTGCCTTATGACGATAACAGCTTTGATGCGATTTACATGTCGGCGGTGCTCAGCAATTTACAGCGTCCGCATGATGCGATGGCCGAAGTGTATCGTGTTTTGAAACCGGGCGGTGTGGCCGGGTTTAACGAATTTGATAGCGGCGGTGACATCTATTACCCCATGTTGCCGGGGATCCAGCGCTCGACAGAGCTCTATTTTAAACTACGCGAGCATGTCGGCGATGATCCCCGCGGCGGGCGGCGTTTAAAAGCGCTGCTGCATCAGGCTGGGTTTCAATGTGATCTGATGCAGGCGATCTATGAGATCATTGAGCCCGCGCATTATGCCCATGCCGCCTCGGTGCAGTTTGAGCAAGATTTGGGTCCCACCCTCATCGACCTTGGCCTGACGACGGAAAAAGAAATTCAGCACATGTCAGCAGATTGGGCGAAATTTGCTAAACATCCCGACGCCTTTGTCGGCGCGGCATGGGTGCAAGCGCTTGGCCGGAAATCCTAAGACGCATCCAGGCTGCGTCGCATCATCCATAACGTCGGCGTTAAGAATTTGATGCGAAAAAGTCACACTGTTTGGTAAATTTTGTTGGCTTAACAAAGGGTTAACCGCAATA
>JANQLI010000301.1 GCA_028280675.1 Alphaproteobacteria bacterium | reverse complement strand
AATCTTTTCAAGACCGGCAAAGGCTCCCCCAACAATAAAGAGGATGTTGGTGGTATCGACTTGCAGGAACTCCTGTTGTGGATGCTTGCGTCCCCCTTGAGGCGGAACGCTGGCAACGGTGCCTTCCATAATTTTCAAAAGCGCTTGCTGCACACCCTCGCCGGACACATCACGGGTGATCGAGGGATTGTCCGATTTACGGCTAATCTTATCGACCTCATCGATATAGACGATGCCGCGCTGCGCACGTTCAACATTGTAATCAGCCGATTGCAGCAGCTTGAGAATGATATTTTCAACATCCTCACCGACATAGCCTGCTTCGGTCAGTGTGGTTGCGTCAGCCATCGTAAAAGGCACATCCAAGATGCGCGCGAGTGTTTGGGCAAGCAACGTCTTACCGCAGCCTGTTGGTCCGATCAGCAAGATATTCGATTTTGCAAGTTCAACATCGTTACCGCTTGATTTGGACGCATGGCCGAGACGTTTGTAATGGTTATGCACGGCAACGGACAGCACGCGCTTGGCGTGAGCTTGTCCGATAACATAATCGTCGAGAACGGCATTGATTTCGGAAGGTGTAGGAACGCCATCACGCGACTTCACGAGAGATGTCTTGTTCTCTTCACGGATAATGTCCATGCAGAGTTCAACACATTCATCACAAATAAACACGGTCGGTCCGGCAATCAGTTTTCTGACTTCATGCTGACTTTTCCCGCAGAAAGAACAATATAATGTGTTCTTCGAGTCGCCGTTACTCACCTTGCTCATGCACTCTCCTATCAGCCCAACGAATCTGGGAGACCCCCATTCTTCGACTTGCTTATGTCTTTTTTTGGGCCTACCGCGGATATTTATCGCTTTAAATATAGCAACATACTATACACGAGTGGATCAAGAATTGATTAAAAGCCGCTCTTTTCCCCAGAAATTGGGGATTTTTCTCCTCAAGGGTGGCGTTTTTACCATTCCCTGACCCAAATTAGGCCAAATCTTCGCCTTTACGTCTCGTCATTGGCCGATCCATCGCCGGATTCAGCCTCTAACGGAGCGCGTACACTTACCACTTCATCAACTATGCCAAAATCCTTGGCTTCATCGGACGTCATGAAATTATCCCGGTCCAAAGCCCGCTCGACGGTCTCGAGGTCCTGGCCGGTGTGCTGGACATAAATCGTGTTCAACCGGTGCTTCAACTGGGCGATCTCCTCGGCATGGCGGGCAATATCTGAAGCTTGGCCCTGGAACCCGCCGGACGGTTGATGGACCATAATGCGCGCATTTGGCAGCGCAAAACGCTGACCAGGCGCACCGGCCGCCAATAGCAAAGAGCCCATGCTTGCCGCCTGACCAACACAAAGCGTTGAGACATTCGGACGGATATATTGCATCGTGTCATACATCGCGAGACCCGACGTCACCACCCCACCCGGCGAGTTGATATACATGGCGATGTCTTTTTTTGGATTTTCAGCTTCCAAGAACAGAAGCTGGGCGACAACGAGACTGGACACCCCATCTTCAATCGGGCCCGTGACGAAGATGATACGCTCTTTCAAAAGGCGTGAAAAAATGTCGTAGGAGCGCTCACCGCGGTTGGTCTGTTCCACCACCATCGGGACCAGGGTGTTCATGTAAGTCTCAATAGGATCAATCATTTTTCTTATTCCGGTTACGAATTTCTGAGGTCTGATTTGGGAGTGATTTGGTTAACGAAAGTTTACCAAGTCTGGCGAATTCCCGAGAAAGTCAGAAACACCAACGATGTGGGTCTATGGTCACAGATGGGAGGAGCCTTCCTGGATAGTGCATCACATAAGCGTTCTGAGAAAGAATACCAAGATGAAAGTGCGTGTGGAGCGGCAGTGAAGCCGAAAATCCTGAAAATGCGATTAACTACCCCCGTTCTGACACCGACAAAAAAGGGCGGCCCATCCGCCGCCCTTTTCTTCATCTTATGTCATAGCAATCTGACTTAATCGTCTTTTTTTACTGTCTTTTTCTTGGTTGCTGTTTTCTTCTTTGCAGCCGTTTTTTTCTTCGTCGCTGTCTTCTTTTTGGCGGCGGTTTTTTTCTTTGCCGTTTTCTTTTTGGCCGCAGGCTTGTCACCATGATCGTGGTCGTGATCATGGTCATCCGGATCGGCGAACAAATCTTCACGACTCACTGTGACATCTGTCACCTCGGCAAGCTCGCAAATAAAATCGACAACCTTCTCTTCAAAGAGAGGCGCCCTAATCTGGGCCAGCAATTGCGGGTTTTGCATATAGAGGTCATAGAACTGTTTTTCTTGGCCGGGATATTGCGCCGCCTGCTGAGCAACAGCACGGGTCACCTCTTCATCCGTCACTTCGATATTGTTGAGGCGGCCCATCTCGGCCATCAAAAGACCGAGACGCACCCGGCGCTCGGCAATGCCGCGATATTCCTTTTCGGCCTCTTCTTCGGTCTGCCCTTCATCTTCGAAAGTCTTCTCACTCTGCTCCAGATCTTGTTTCACCTGGGCCCAAATGGAGTTGAACTCTTGCTCGACCATGCCAGGGGGTAATTCGAAGTCATAACGCTCATCCAAGGCATCCAGCAGATTCCGCTTCATCTTATCGCGAGACGCGGCGCCGAAATCCTGTTCGATGCGTCCTTTCATCATTTCTTTCAGAGCATCGAGATCACCGAGGCCAAAGTTTTTCGCCAGATCTTCATCCACCTTCGCGGTTTCCGGCGCAGCCACTTCTTTAATGGTGACGTCAAATTCGGCGTCTTTGCCCGCAAGATTCTCGGCGTTGTAATCATCTGGGAAAGTGACTTTCACAACGACATCATCGCCGGTTTTGTGATCGACAAGCTGATCCTCAAAACCAGGAATGAATGAGCCGGAGCCCAGCACAAGAGGAATGTCCTTGCCTTTGCCGCCATCGAACTCTTCACCATCCACACGGCCAACAAAATCGATAGTGACTTGATCGTCAACTTTGGCTTTTGCGGTCTTACCGCGCGCTTTATAGGTCTTTTGTTGTTCAGCGAGTTTTTCAAGTGCATCTTGCACATCCATATCAGAGGCTTCCGCCACAGGCTTTTCGATTTTAATCTCGCTCATATCGCCGATGTCGAATTCGGGCATGACTTCCACAGCCACTTTAAAGACGAGATCCGCTTTGCCTTCGACGACTTCTTCGACTTCACCGACCACATCAATGGTAGGCTGTTGCGCGGGCCGTAACTCACGCTCTTGAAGCGCAAGACCAGAAACTTCATTGACAGCTTCCTGGATAATGTCGCCCATCATCGATTTGCCATAGGTTTTTTTGATATGGGACGCAGGCACTTTGCCAGGACGGAAACCTTTGAGATTGACCTGGCCTTTCATCCCCTCGATATGCTGCGTTAAACGCTCGTCCAGATCGGTGGCTGGGATGGTGATTTCAAACTCCCGTGAGAGCCCTTCATTACGGGTTTCATTGACCTGCATTTTTTGGAACCTGTTCTTTATCTAACTGTTTGGCCAGGGAACTTTTATTGTTGCTTTGATAGGACCCCTTTGGTGCGGGTGGAGGGACTCGAACCCCCACGGCAAAGCCACTGGTACCTAAAACCAGCGCGTCTACCAGTTCCGCCACACCCGCAATCAAAGGACGAAAAGCTGCCCAGGCGGCGCTCTCTATAGCATAGGAGATCGCTGTGTCTATAGGGATTTAAGCCCTCCTCGGGATGAAGGGCTGTGTGTCTAATCCTCATCCCAGAAGGCGTCTTCGGACAAGGCGTCCCCCATGGTTTCATCCAAAACCTGCAGGATTTCAGGCAAAACCTCGGGCAGGTCTTCGGCAATAAGACCGCGGCCCAAAGCCTCACCACACGCGCCATGCAACCACACGCCTGCGCAGGCCGCCTCAAAGGGCGGCATATGCTGGGCCAGTAGCCCAGTGATGAAGCCGGTCAGCACGTCCCCCGATCCGGCTGTCGCCAGCGCCGGATGCGCATGGGTATTCACCGCCGCCTGACCATCGGGTGAGGCGATGACCGTATCAGGGCCTTTCAGGACCACAATAGCGCCGCTCTCTTTGGCTGCTTTTTGCGCGGCTTCGACTTTGCATACAGAGCTTTCCAGTAGGTTGGGAAATATGCGTTTGAACTCACCGATATGAGGCGTAAGAACTGTTTTTAAATGAGCGATTTCATAGAGTTGTTTAGGCTTCTTCTCAAAAGATGTGAGCGCATCGGCATCCAGAACGCACGCTGCCTCAGAGGCTAGCACTGCCCGGACCAGATCACAGGTCGCATCCCTAACACCCGCACCAGGCCCGATCCCGACCGCATTCTTACGACTGTCCTTTAAAAGCTCTGCCAAGCCGTCTGATTCTTCAAAGCTTTTGACCATGACGGATAGAAGCTGAGACGCATTGACCATGAGGGCATTTGGTGGGCTCGCCACCGTCACAAGCCCGGCCCCGATACGCAGCGCCCCGCGCGCCGCAAGCCGGGCTGCGCCTGTGGAGGACACACCGCCCGACACGACGAGGGCGTGTCCACGGGTGTACTTGTGCCCATCCTCTTCCAATTCAGGGAAGTGCGGCCACCAGTGGTTAAGCGCGTTCTCGGACGCAAGGGGGGCGATCTCTGCGATAACCTCATCGGGGATACCGATGTCCGCGACAATCAGCTCGCCGCACATCGCCCGGCCCGGCATCAACACGTGCCCGACCTTCTTGCGGGCAAAGGTGACCGTGAAATCCACATGGGGCGCGAAACCGCCCGTGTCATCTTTTAGGACCTGACCGGAATTGCCATCCATGCCACTCGGGACATCGACCGCCATCAAAATGGCGCCCGAGGTTTCGGCACGCGCGAGCGTTTCCGCCACCACCCCGGTGACAGGCTTGCTGAGGCCCGCGCCAAAGAGCGCATCGACAATGAGGTCAGTACCCTCGCCCATGTCCGATGTGAGCGGTAGCACATCGCATTTTATTTCTTTGGCCAACTTTCCCGCCATGACGGCGGCATCGCCTTTGAGCGTGGCTTTATCCCCAAGAAGCGCGAGCCGCACCGCCCAACCGCGCATCTGAAGAAGCCGCGCAATGACAAATCCATCGCCGCCATTATTGCCCGGCCCACAGAGAATAGTGACATGGCCTTTTTCGACCCGCTCGCAAATCGCATCGGCGCAGGCGCGGCCCGCATTCTCCATGAGCTCCACACCCGGCACGTGGTCGGCCATGGTCAGACGGTCGGCCTCATACATTTCGTCAACGGTCAGCAGCTCGTGAGTCATAGGAGGATGTTAGCAAAGGATTCTGTGAAGGAACACTCACCATGTCATCCCGGCCGAAGACTTGTCTGAGAGCCGGGATCTCATAGCGGTTCCTTGGATGAAGTTGGATCATAAAGAAACTCGAGAAGCCAATGGATCCCGGATCACGCTCGCTTCCGCCTGCGCCAAGAAGGCTTCGGCGGACAAGCCGCTCGCTGTCCGGGATGACAGTTATTGTTTAAGAGAAATGAATACATATGTCCGCTGTACTCATAAAAGCAGACATGTCACCGCTTACCAAGAGAGTCCGCTTTTGACCCAAAGCGGACATATTAGTCACAATAACTAAATGAATTTAGATGCCGATCTATAGCGCCAAATCGAGGAACTGGCGACAATGCAAATGAGCCTTTAGTTCGCAAATCTAGTATTTCATAAAGTTTTCGATGATATACTGTGATGCAAGCGGTATCCTTTAAAGACTTGCAAAGCAGGATGTTAGGTAGCTCCGTTTCTACCTGTAGATAGTCATGCAAGGTGTTTTCGTGAATTATATTATTATCACCATATTTTTGTTCAAGATCCCTTTCTTTCGCTAGTTTTTCATCAGCATTAGTAGTTATATATAAACTCGTCATTTGCACTATACGAGGAACATCAGCCTCGTCGAGCTGCAAAAAGGTAACAAAATTACGCTGTTCTTGTGTTGCATTATACACGACGCTGAAATCGTAATTTGAGCAGAACTTTGCTTTAGATAATATTCTCAAAGCTTTCTTATTCTTCTGCCTTTTACCATATGGCCAAGGCTTATAAAACGTCTGGAGATAATCAAGTTCGCTATCTTCTAATCCACGAAGATCAAAGCTTTTATCATTCCAAGCTTCGCTTTTCCCCCCTGGAAGAAAGTCTATGAGTCGGTAGAATAGATAATTGTCATCAATTATTGGATTTTGCCCTAGGAACTCCTCAACAGACATTCCGATGCAAACTAATTCAATACAGTCTCGTTCATCAACATCGGCCAATGTGGTTGGGCTCATGAGAGAAATCAAAAACAACCAGAGAGAGGCCCTTAAGAATAGCGTTGTCCTGGCTCCAATCATTTCCAGATATTACTCTCCAACACGGCAATGCTTCGTTTGTGATAAGACGATGTCCGCTTTTGGCCACTAGCAGACTCTAGCAAAACTTCTACGTTATGTCTGCTACTGTCCTGAAACAACCCTCGTCCACTTTATCTTCTTATTGTCATCCCGTGGCTTGACCACGGGATCTATCGGCTTCACATCCATTCATTATCCTTTGGTATATGCCTTTAGCCTCTCGACTGCCTCTGCCAGCACACCTTCCTCTTTGCAAAAACAAAACCGGATAAAGTTGTGCGGGGCTGTGTCCGGGTCACCGTAAAAGGGACTGAGTGGAATGGCGGCGACACCGGCATCGCGAGTGATGCGTTTGCAAAAGTCAAGATCACTTTCACCCGCACGGGCAAATGCCGCAATATCGGCTGTCAAAAAATACGTCCCGTCACAGGGCAACACATCAAAGCCTATAGCCGCAAGTCCCCCAGTCAATTGATCGCGCCGGGCTTCGAGATCACTCGCCAATTCCTCATAATAGGCATCGTCTTTGCGCAGGCCGTCCGCCACAGCGAGTTGAAGGTTGGGTGGCGTCGTGAACGTCAAGAATTGATGCACCTTCGCAACGGCTGCGAGCAGCTCTGCCGCCGCTGTGATATATCCGACCTTCCACCCGGTGAGAGAAAAGCTTTTCCCGGCGGAACCGATTTTCACCGTGCGCTCCTCCATCCCCGGGAAAGTGATCAGCGGAATATGCTGCACGCCGGAAAACACCAAATGCTCATAAACCTCATCGCACACAGCGTAACAATCATATGCGACACATAACGCCGCAATCAGTGCTAGCTCCTCGCGGGTAAAGACTTTCCCAATCGGATTCATTGGCGAATTAACAGCGATTAATTTGGTCTTCTTGGAAAATGCAGCGCGCAACTCCCCTTCATCTAAAGACCATAAGGGCGGATGTAAACGCACGGTCTTGCACACACCGCCCATGGCCTCAATCACCGGCCGATAGGAATCATAGACCGGCTCGATCAACACCGCTTCATCTCCGGGATTGATCAACCCCATAAACGCAGCCGTCAGCGCTTCTGTGCCACCCGATGTCACCAAGGTCTCGGTCTGCCACGCCACATCCAAATCGTAAAACCGCTTTTCATGTTCCGCCCATGCCTGACGCAAGGCAGGCATACCCCCCATCGGCGGGTATTGATTAGGTCCTTGCAGTGTGTATCGCGCGGCGGCGGCGCGCAGATCTTCTGGCCCCTCGCCATCGGGAAAGCCTTGCCCCAAATTGATCGCCTGGTGCTCTGTCGCCAGGGCCGACATCACTGTGAAGATCGTTGTCGGTTGGGAGGAAAAGATCGTGTTGGGAGATTTCAAAGAGGTGACCTCATTATCAATGGGTTCAAGATAAATACCATATAAGCCATGGCGCGCTATCCCGAGACAAAACAAAAGTCCCTTCTCCCCTGGCGGGAGAAGGATGCTTAGGCTTATTGAACAAAGTGAAATGAGCCTAAGCTGGATGAGGGGGAGCACTCTCAACAATACCCCTCACCCAGGTGCGCCTAACGTTCAGGACAAGGCCCTTCACAAAGGCTTACCATCCCTCTCCCTCAAGGGGAGAGGGAGTGAAATCCGCACACGAAAAAAGCACGCTGCCTATTTTTTAAGCAGCCCTTGAGGCATACCCCATCCAATAGATGAAAATCCGCGTCAAAATGCCTATTTTCCAGCCGTTTACGTACAGTTAATAATTGGCACACCTTCTGCTAAAGGCTATACGAAACAGGTCGCCTCTTCGCCAACAGAGCATGGAGCGCGGCCCTTTAATTTAAGGCATCTGACAGCACATGAAAAAAATTGAAGCGATTATCAAACCCTTCAAACTGGATGAAGTGAAAGAGGCCCTGCATGAGGTTGGTTTGCAAGGCATCACCGTCGTGGAAGCGAAAGGCTTTGGCCGCCAAAAAGGCCATACCGAACTCTATCGCGGCGCCGAATATGTGGTTGATTTTTTACCCAAACTGAAGCTTGAAATCGTTCTGTCCGATGAACAATGCGAAAGCGCCCTTGAGGCCATTCAAGAAGCCGCAAGAACAGGGCGCATTGGTGATGGGAAAATCTTCGTCACCGACGTCGAAGAAGCTATTCGTATTCGAACCGGAGAAACCGGTCGTGAGGCCATTTAAGACGCCGCAAACGAATGGGCCATTGGGGTGCTCAAGAGAACGGAGAGACATCACAGGAATGTAAAGTTGCGGGGATAAAACCTCTCAAGATATCCGGACCCAAAGCATGTGCTTTATGGGACGAGGCCGGATCGGAACCACGCCGCGTCTGCGCGGCTCTTTTAACGCTTAAGCTAACATAGGAAAGTGACACATGGCTGACGCAAAATCTGTAATTAATCTGATCAAAGAGAAAGACGTTCAATACGTCGATCTCCGCTTTACCGATCCGAAAGGAAAGTGGCAGCACGTTTCCTTTGACACGGATCTTGTTGATGAAGATTTCTTCGAAGAAGGATCGATGTTCGACGGGTCATCCATTTCAGGTTGGAAAGCGATTAATGAATCCGACATGACGCTGATGCCAGACCCAAGCACAGCCGTGATGGATCCGTTTACCGCACAAAATACACTGATCCTCGTCTGTGATGTTCTTGAGCCTTCCACTGGCGAACCTTATGGCCGCGACCCACGTGGCACCGCGAAAAAAGCGGAAGCCTATGTGCAACAAATCGGGATCGGTGACAGCGCAACATTCGGCCCGGAAGCTGAGTTCTTCATGTTTGACGATGTGCGTTGGAGCACGACGCAAAACTCAACCGGTTTTGAAATTGACTCCACCGAGGGTCCTTACAACACCGGCACCATGTATGACGTCGGCAACATGGGTCACCGTCCAAGTGAAAAAGGCGGATACTTCCCTGTGCCGCCAATCGATAGCGCGCAAGACATCCGGTCTGAAATCCTGACCGTGATGAAAGAAATGGGCGTCGCAACAGAAAAGCATCACCACGAAGTGGCCCCATCTCAGCATGAGCTCGGCATGAAATTTAACACGCTGACAAACATTGCCGACCAATTGCAGATCTACAAATACTGCGCGCACATGGTGGCCCATGCTTATGGCAAATCCGTGACCTTCATGCCCAAGCCTGTGATGAACGACAATGGCTCTGGGATGCACGTTCACCAGTCTATCTGGAAAGACGGCCAACCATTGTTCGCCGGTTCTGAATATGCAGATCTGTCTGAGATCGCCCTCTTCTATATCGGCGGCATCATCAAGCACGCTAAAGCAATCAACGCTTTCACCAACGCCTCGACCAACAGCTACAAGCGTTTGGTGCCTGGCTTCGAAGCGCCTGTGTTGTTGGCTTACTCTGCGCGTAACCGTTCGGCCTCTTGCCGTATCCCGTTTGCCCCATCACCAAAAGGCAAGCGCGTTGAAGTGCGTTTCCCTGATCCAACAGCCAACCCATATCTCGGCTTTACGTCTATGCTGATGGCTGGCCTCGACGGGATTGAAAATAAAATCCATCCTGGCGACCCAATGGACAAAGACTTGTACGAATTGCCGCCTGAAGAGTTGGCTGATGTGCCGCAGGTGTGTGGCTCTCTGCGTGAAGCGCTCGACAATCTCGATGCCGACCGCGCCTTCCTCACCAAAGGCAACGTCTTCACCGATGATCAAATCGATGCGTATATCGAGCTTAAAATGGAAGAAGTGTACCGCTTCGAGCAAACACCTCACCCTGTCGAGTTCGACATGTACTACAGCGTATAAACTAAGTATTCCCAGGAAAAGTGGATACTGGTTTTCCGTCCGGGAATACGACAAAATAAAACGTTACAGTTTTGATCTTGGGAAGGTCGGAGTTTTCTCCGGCCTTTCTTTTTGCCAGTAACGTCCCTATGATTTCAGTCATAAACAGAGGACTTACCCATGACCATCACACCCGTAAAAGACCTTGTCGCAAACGCAGAAAAAGAGATCAGCACATGGGACATCGACAAAGCGAAAGCGGCGCTTCATGATGACAATGTGCATTTTATCGACATCCGTGACATTCGTGAATTATGGCGCAGCGGCACGATCCCAGGCGCACTGCACGCCCCACGTGGCATGCTTGAATTTTGGGCCGACCCGGAAAGCCCCTATTACAACGACGCCTTTTCCGAAGATAAAACAATTCTTCTTTTTTGCGCTCTTTCGTGGCGCTCTGCGCTTGCGGCGAAATCCTTACAAGATATGGGATTCGCCAATGTCGCCCATATTGAAGGCGGCTTTGAAGCGTGGACAAAAGCTGGCGGTGACGTTATCGAAAAAGAAAAGAAATAAGTCTCGCGACCTAGAGAGATTCTATAATCTTGCGCAACGCACTGGCGCATAAAGCCAGTTCTTTATTTAATCTTTATGCTGATGATGGATTGAAAAAAGTCAGTTTTTCTGACCTAACACTGCGACATTATTACCGATGAATATAGACTAAATAGCATTTGACAGGCCTATAGTTGAGGCGTACGCTGATCATACTTCATCGGAAGGAGGTTAAGACGTTGACCCCACCAGCACAGACATAAGGGACAACAACTTTACAATCTAAACGTTGAAAAAAGATAGGCCCGGCTCATCAAATCGGGCGGTGCAAACTTCTGCAACCTAAATGACAACCCTGCCGAGAAAGCCCAGACGGGGCAAGGGAACGGTAGGGTTGTTGTTGTGAATTTTCTAAATGTCTGTTTACGGACCTTTTTGTTTTTGGATATACAATTTCAATACTACCCACTTCAAAGCAGAAGTGTAAAATCTTAGCTTACATAAATTTTCGACGTATGAAAATTCTTATTTCGGTTGGAGAAAGGTCAAACCACTCTCCTTTAAGACGCTTTTCTTTAAAGCGATTATGCCAATAAGCCTCAATGCCACTTGGGTCATCTGTTTCAATTGCGTGTATCGGTTGAATACCTTCTGGCATCTGAAGACCAATCTCATATTGACGGCGATCGATTGAATTAGTTTTACCAATCTTGAAGTAGCGCCCTGATTTCATAAGATAAACAAATCCAGTTATAACTTCTCCATTAGATTCCTTCTCTTTAATATAAGGTTCATTTGCGAGAGCTACTTCAAATATTTTAACGGATTCATCGTCGAGATTAGTTTCTTTCGCCCTGTTAATAGCCTTCTCTAACCGCTTACGCCTCTTGCCCAATCGACTTAGAAAAACACTATGAGAAGGAAAATCTGAATCTCTATTGCGCTCGAGGCGCAATTCACCCTCAGTTGGCACGTGTCCAAGTCTAATAGCCAGTTTGATGAATTTATCGACTACTTCCTGTTCGGGTAATGCTTCTTGCAATTTATTTGGTTCATACCCGGCCTCAGCAAGTGCATCCCCCCATCTTGCCCAATATTTTCCATACCAATTAGTGATGCCAGTAAGTTGCTCAAATCTATTACGCCCTGGAGGTTTCCCTTCTTCAGTGGCAATGCGTTTTATCTCAGAAAGTATGTGATCTTTATTCATTAGATTAGGAAAGGTAATGCCCGTTTTTGCTATTAGCAGACTCTACTCTACTTTCGCGCGAAGGTCTAATTTTAACCCCCCTCTCCCCTTGGGGGAGAGGGTTGGGGTGAGGGGGGTACTGACTGGAGAGGAAACACCGCCCTCTCGACTCATTTCCCCCTCATCCAGCTACGCCTAAGGCTCAAAGCCTTGCTTTTCGCTAAGGCTTCACAACCTTCTCCCCCAGGGGAGAAGGAGATAATGCCATGTACTAAAGCCATTCCAAAAAGAGGAATAATTATCCCCGCATACGAAAAGGCGCTAAATTACTGTCTGATTCGCCTCTATTTATTTGTGAGTATCCATGCCGCCAAAGAAGAAAGCCGCCACCAAACCTAAGAAAAAAGCCGCGCCTGAGAAAGACCTCTTTTCCGGGGCCAAGGACAAAGCCAGCAAAGGCTACACGGCCAAAGACATTGAGGTCTTGGAAGGCCTGGAGCCGGTGCGCAAACGGCCAGGCATGTATATTGGCGGCACCGATGAGCGCGCCGCCCACCACCTTTTTGCCGAAGTGCTCGATAACGCGATGGACGAGGCTGTCGCAGGCCATGCCAACTGGATCGAGATTGAATACGCCAAAGACGGCTATGTCACCGTCACAGATAATGGCCGG
>JANQLI010000265.1 GCA_028280675.1 Alphaproteobacteria bacterium | reverse complement strand
ACGACGCGATCTTTGATTTGGAAATGGACCGTATTTGGGGATGGGCTTGGGTGTATGTGGGGCATGAAAGCCAGGTGAAGGAGCCTGGGGACTATTACGCCACCCGCATCGGCAAAGAAAATGTGCTACTGGTGCGCGATAAGGCGGATGAAGTCCGCGTTATCTATAATCGCTGTGGTCACAAAGGGGCAAAGGTCGTTGAGCGCCGCTGTGGGAATGCGAAAGGCTTCCGCTGCCCTTATCATGGGTGGACATATAAATTGGATGGTACGCTGCGCGGTGTACCGGCGGCGTCTGGCTATAAAGATACCTGCTTTAATAAAGGTGATCCGATCTATCACATGCAGAATGTGGCGCAGGTGGAGAGCTATCGAGGGTTTGTCTTTGCATCACTGTCGGCAGATATGCCGTCTTTGCCGGAGTTCTTAGGGGATGTCGCGGCCACATTGGATAATATTGCAGACCGGGCTCCAGAGGGAGAAGTCGAAGTCGTTGGTGGTCCTTTGCAATATGTCCATGATTGCAATTGGAAGATGTTTATCGAAAACTTAAATGATGCCATGCATCCCATGGTCGCTCATGCATCCGTTGGCGATTCTGCGCGCCGTCTTGTCGCTGATATGCCGGAAGGGACGGAGTATCCACCTGAGGCAGAGATTATCTTTCCGTTTGGGAGCTCTTACGAATTCTTCGACAATATGGGTGTGACGACCATTCCCTATGGCCATGGCTATATGGGCGGGAAAGCGAGTATCCATACGGGCTATTCCGATGTGCCGGGATATATGGAGGCGATGGAAAAGTCATATGGTGAAGAGAAGACAAAAGATATTCTCTCGCAAAACCGCCACAATACGATCTTTTATCCATCCTTTACGGCTAAAGACGCCATCCAGGCCGCCCGCGTTGTGCGACCTTTAAGTGTGGATAAGTGCATTGTCGAAACCTGGCACTTCCGTCTCAAAGGCGCGCCCGAAGATTTTACCCGGCGGACCTTGCTGTACTCACGCCTAATCAATGCCAACGGGTCCATGGTAGGACCCGATGATTGGGATTGTTATGCACGGATGTTTGATTCCCTCCATTCCAACTCATCCCCTTGGGTGGATATGTCACGCGGAGAGGGGCATGATGTCGAAGAGGATGGCCAGCGCTCAAGCTTTGGCACCAGTGATCTCACGTTCCGTAACCAATACAAAGCCTGGCTTTCCTATATGACAGAGGAGGTCGCCTAATGTCACATATGGATATTTCTGCGATTGATCTCAAAAAGATTGAGACCTTTCTCTATGACGAGGCGACCCTCTTGGACAAGGCTGACCTCGATACGTGGATAACACTTTACGCGGACGATGGGTCCTATTGGATGCCCGCGACGCCAGATCAAGAGAGCCCTGATACCCATATCTCGCTCATGTATGACGACCGCCTGTTGATGGAAATCCGGCGGCGCAATTTTGGGCATCACTTAGCAGCATCCATGGAGCATGATGTGCGGGCATCCCATATCATCTCCAACATTCGTGTTACAGAGGCAAGCGAGACCGAACTCACGGTGACCTCCAACTTCCAAGCGGTGCTATTTTACAGGGAGAAGCAAACTCTCTTCGCAGGCCGTTATACCCACGTTTTGATCCCCAACGATGAGTGCTTCTTGATACGCTCAAAACGCGTTGACCTCATCAATTGCGATGCACCGCTTGAGAGCATTGTTATTTATCTATAGCCTAACTTATTGATATTGTTTGTGTATTACACATAGCGTCGACAGTGATGAACGGCGCCATGGAATTATGAAAATCATTTGATTATTCAAATAATAACGGTATAACATATCTCACCGCCCCTCAAAGGGGTCGATGGATAATGATGTGTCGTAGGAGCGGGGCATGGCGGAGCGTTCATTCGCAAAAGAAGTCCAAGAACTGAAAATTGGTAAGGGAGAAGAATTCCGCGGAGAAGGTATTCTTGCTGTTACCAAGGCACTCTTGCAGTCTGGGGTGTCCTATGTTGGCGGATATCAAGGAGCACCGATATCCCATTTAATGGATGTGTTGTCGGATGCGGAAGAGATTCTCGAAGAGCTTGGCGTGCATTTTGAAGCAAGCGCTAACGAAGGGGCCGCGGCTGCAATGCTGGCGGCCTCCGTGAATTATCCTCTGCGCGGTGCTGTGACATGGAAATCCACTGTAGGTACAAATGTGGCATCAGACGCCCTTGCGAGTGTGGCGTCTAGTGGCGTGATGGGTGGTTCACTCATTGTTGTGGGTGAGGATTACGGCGAAGGCTCTTCGATTATGCAAGAGCGCTCCCACGCCTTTGCTATGAAATCTCAAATTTGGCTGCTTGATCCGCGTCCCAATTTGGAATCGATTGTAGAGATGGTTGAAAAAGGTTTCGAATTGTCCGAAGCCTCCAACACACCTGTTATGCTGGAGATGCGCATCCGCGCGTGCCACGTGTATGGTTCCTTCATGGCGAAAGATAATGTGGCGCCTGTTTTCAAGCTCCGCGACGCTATGGAGAATCCAACACGTGATTATGGCCGCGTAGTGTTACCCCCATCAAATTTTGTGCATGAAATTGAAAAGATAGATCGTCGTTGGCCGGCGGCTGTAGAATATATCAAGTCCCAACAGCTCAATGAGTTTCTCGGCGGAACTCGAGGGGATGTTGGGATTATCGTGCAAGGCGGCATGTATAACACGCTTATCCGTGCTCTCGAACTTGCAGGATTGTCAGATAGTTTCGGCAACACAGATATCCCTCTTTACTGTTTGAATGTGACTTATCCCTTGATTGAAGATGAGGTGAAAGGCTTTTGTCTCGATAAAAAGGCTGTCTTGATGGTGGAAGAGGGGCAGCCTGAATATCTTGAGCACAATATTAATTCCATTTTGCGCAATGCTGATATCCAGACCAAAGTTGTTGGGAAAGAGGTGTTGCCGCGGGCTGGGGAATACACAGGTCAAGTTCTTCTTGAAGGCGTACGCGCGTTTATGGAGACGTATTCATCGCCGCGTGTAAAAGATGATACGGATATTTTGATATCGGCTCTGACAAGTGAAGAGTCGAATTCGTTAAACGAGAATGTACCACTTCGCCCAGTCGGCTTTTGTACAGGATGCCCCGAACGACCGGTTTTTTCGGCAATGAAACTCGTGCAAAAAGAGTTAGGCGATATCCACGTCAGCTGTGATATTGGATGCCATCTATTCTCGATTTTGCCGCCCTTCGATATTGGTAATACCACAATGGGTTATGGTCTTGGATGGTCGGGAGCATCAGCTTTCAATACGGAGTCGGATAAGCGCACTATCAGCATTATGGGTGATGGAGGCTTTTGGCATAATGGCCTTGTCAGTGGTGTTGGAAATGCGGTGTTCAATAAGAACGACAATATTCTTGTTATCATTGATAATGGCTACTCATCGGCAACAGGAGGGCAAGACCTTCTCTCGTCCCGTGCTGATAACAAAACGAAAAGCACAAAACATAAAATTGAAAAGGCCATTCGTGGCCTAGGTGTAAAATGGGTGCGCCGTGTGCATACCTATCGTATCGCGACAATGATGGACACATTACGTGATGCTCTTACGACGTCTGAAAAAGGACCGAAGGTGATTATCGCGCAGGCAGAGTGTATGCTCAACAAACAACGCCGCGAGAAACCGATCCGCAATAAACTCATAAAAGAAGGCAAGCGCATAGTGCGCGAACGTTTTGGTGTCGATCCTGATACTTGTACAGGGGATCACTCCTGTATTCGCCTTTCCGGTTGTCCATCGCTCACAATTAAGGACAATCCTGATCCTCTTCGTGAAGACCCTGTGGCGCATGTCAACAATGATTGCGTTGGATGTGGCGTATGTGGTGAGGTTAGTCATGCGGCTGTGTTGTGCCCATCCTTTTACCGTGCGGATATCGTTTATAATCCGTCTGTATGGGATCACTTATCGTCACGAATGCGTTCCGGCATAATTCATGTCTTACAAAACCGCCGTCGTAAGAAGCGTTCGCAGTTGGCTTTTGGAGATTAAGATATGACATTTCAAAAGCCGATTAAAATTGCGATTACTGCGATGGGTGGCCAAGGGGGCGGTGTGCTCTCAACTTGGATCGTCAAACTGGCAGAGCAGGCGGGCTACATCACACAATATACATCTGTGCCGGGCGTGGCACAGCGCACCGGGGCAACAGTTTATTATGTTGAAATTTTCCCCGGTATTGATGATGGGAAAACCGCCCAAAAACCCGTCCTTGCCATGATGCCAGTGCCGGGCGATGTCGATGTGGTTTTGTCTGCAGAAATGATGGAAGCGGGACGTGCACTTCAGCGTGGCTTTGTCTCCGGAAGGACGACGCTGATCGCGTCCTCTCATCGCGTGTATTCCATCTATGAAAAAATCGCGATGGGTGATGGGCGCGGAGAGCATGGTGACATCATTGAGACGGGTCAGCGTGTTGCAAAACGATTTATTTGTTTTGATATGGATGTGGCAGCTCAATCGGTTGGCAGTGTCATTAGCTCTGTGCTCTTTGGTGCGCTTGCAGGCTCTGGCGCGCTCCCTTTTTCACGCCAAGCTTTTGAAGACACCATTCGCGCAGGAGGAAAAGCGGTCGAGAGTAACCTAGCAGGCTTTGAACTTGGATTTTCTGGTGCACACGATGGTGCATCAGAGGAACAAGATGAGGACATTAATCAGAGCGAGATTGGAGATGTTTCTCCAAAGGTTGCTGATCTTTTGTTGCGCATGAGAGATGATTTTCCGCCAACTACTCATGGCATAATCAAAGAAGGCTTAAAGCGCGTTGTTGATTATCAAGACAATGACTATGGCCATTTGTACCTTGATCGCCTCCAAGAGTTTGCTGAACTTGATAAACAACATGGTGGTGATCGGCGTGTTTGGCGATTGACCAAAGATGTAGCGCGGTATCTTGCACTCGCCATGTCCTATGAGGATACGATCCGTGTAGCTGAGCTGAAGGTGCGGGACACACGATTTGACCGTGTACGGGAAGAGATCCGCGCCGAACAAGATCAATATTTCCATATCACAGAGTTTTTCCACCCGCGCATTCAAGAGATTTGCGATATCTTGCCTGCAGGATTAGGTGCAGCGATCATGAACGGCTTTTGGAAAGATCGCCTAGGTCGTTTCCTCACCAAGGGACGACGAATCACGACGAGCAAATTACCAGGATTTTTGCTTCTTTATTTCGTGTCGTCATGGAAGTTTATGCGCCGTTCATCTTATCGCTATGCTCTTGAAGAGAAACGTATTGCTGGGTGGATCGACGCCATTAAAAATGCGTGTTCAGAAGATTATATTTTAGCATGTGAGCTTGCTGGATTGCAAAGGTTGATTAAAGGATATGGCGAGACACACGAGCGGGGTCTTCGCAATTATCACATCATAATGGACTCGTATCAATCATTGCAGAGCGGTGAGAATGCGAACCAAATTGTTATCGATCTCAAAGATACGGCATTACGCGATGAAGATGGCGAAGCCCTGAACAAAGCGATAGCATCACTGGCGGAAAGGTCTGAAGCGGCATGAGTGATGTACGAGGAAAAACACCAAAGTCAGAATCAATTCTAAAGCCGCAGGATAAGGGGTTCATTCTAGATGAGTACCCTCTCTACAATCTTAATCGCACAGCTACTACTTATATTGACGAAATGTCAAAAGCTATGAAGGACATCGACTCCAATATCACAGTGTGGCGCATCTTAATGTTGTTGGATGATCAAAACCCTAGCACAGTTGGTGATCTTGCCCGCAAATCTGTCACGAAGATGTCCACAGTCACGCGTATGCTTTCTCGTATGGAAGCTGAGGGGATGGTACAGCGCGAATGTCAAGTCGACGACCGCCGAATCATTCTTGTTTCAATGACGCAGAAGGGAAAAAAGACATTGGTCCATCTCAAGAGTATCGGATCTTTGGTCTATGATCGCGCAGTTGAGGGTATAAGCGAGAAGGAGATACGCTCTATGACTCGCATATTGAAAAAGATTCGGGCGAATCTAAATCGCTCTCCCTATGTTTGAACAATAAATCCAAAGTATTTAGCAAGAGAGCTTCAATGGCATCTGCAAACTCAGTTTACGACGCATTTAGAGAATCGGTGGAACGTTTTCCACAAAATTCGTTTTTGCACGTCGTTCCAAGTGTAGCTGATATCTATGATCTGGCTGTAACGGATTATACGTACGCAGAAGCTTCAACCCAGGTAGAAGAGTTTGCTCGAACGTACCGAGCATTGGGTTATGGTCGAGGAATGCGGGTAGGTGTGGCTTTCGAGAATCGCCCGATGCACTTTCTACAGTTTCTTGCGCTCAACGCGTTGGGTATTAGTATACTTCCACTTAACCCTGGTTTAGCTCCTGAGGAGCTTCAATATCAAGTTACGCACGGAGAATGTGATTTTCTTGTCGTTGACGCGTCTCTTCAAAACAAAATGCAGGATGCCCTTGTGGGTGCACATAACTGCCCTGTAGTAACACCTGATGCTTTGATGTCTTTGCCAGTGCGAGAGGACTCAGCACAGGCGGTCACTTTGATTACCAGAGAGACCGAAGCCGCTTTACTCTATACATCCGGAACTACAGGACAACCCAAAGGGTGTATCCTCAGCAATGAGTACTTTCTTGCGATAGGCGATCTTTATCGCAATTTAGGCGGTCAATGTACGCTTGCCGATGGAGCAGAGCGTCTCATTACACCGCTGCCCGTAACACATATGAATGCACTTGCTTGTTCTTTTATGGTGATGGTTGTAAGTGGTGGCTGTCTTGTTCAAATGGACCGGTTTCACCCACGCTCTTGGTGGGATAATGTACGTCAATCAGAAGCGACTATTATGCATTACCTGGGCGTTATGCCTGCCATGCTGTTGAATTTTCCTGAAAATGACGATGAGGATTTCAGTCAGCAAATAAAATTCGCTTTTGGCGCAGGCTGTGATCCCAAGCACCATGCAGTGTTTGAAAAGAGATTTGGCATTCAATTAATCGAAGCTTGGGCAATGACCGAGACGGGTGCAGGTGCATGGATTACAGCTAATAATGAGCAACGCCATGTTGGTGAGCGATGTTTTGGTCTTGCCCCAAAAGGCCTTGAATATAAGCTCATTGGAGAAGAGGGTGAAGATCTTCGAAATGGTGTTCCTGGGGAACTCTTGGTGCGACGGGCAGGAGAAAATCCCCGTCAATATTTCTTTGGCGGATATTTTAAAGATGACGCCGCGACAGAGGCCGCATGGCAAGGTGGTTACTTCCATACCGGTGATGTCGTTCGCGTGGATGAAGATGGTTATTTTTACTTTGTGGATCGTCGTAAGAATGTCATTCGCCGAAGCGGTGAGAACATTTCCGCTATCGAAGTCGAGAGTGTGCTTATGCGACACGAATTGGTAGATTCTTGTGTCGTTGTACCAGTGCCAGATGAGTTTCGCGGCGATGAAGTGATGGCGCTTGTCGTATTGTCGGAGCAAGCTGGGCAAGACAAACACAAAGCCGCAGAACAAGTTTTTAAATACACGATGCAGAATCTGATTTACTTTAAAACGCCAGGTTTTATTGCTTTTGTCCATGCGCTTCCAATGACCGCATCTGAGAAGGTCAAACGTGGTGATGCAAAAATTATGGCGAAGCAACTTGTAGTGTCAGGACAGTGTTTTGATTTCTGTGCATTAAAGAAAAGGCCCAAACAGGAGCAATCTGCGTAAGTATGGTATCTCCCCGAGCACATCGCCAACCCTATGACGGCATCGTGGCTACTGTTCCAGTGACGGTGCCTTACATGCGCTATTCGCCAGAACCTGCCCATTGGTGGATAGCGCGGGCATTACATGCCTTGGGACAAGAATCAAAACTGACCCCTGATGATATTGACGGATTTAGCGTATCCTCTTTTACACTTTTCCCCGATACGGCGGTGGGGCTTACGCAGCATTTCGGTCTCACACCGCGCTGGCTTGATCATATACCTATGGGCGGAGCCTCCGGTGTGGTGGCTTTGCGCCGTGCAGCGCGGGCAGTTCAATCTGGTGATGCGAATATTATTGCATGCGTCGCCGGTGATACCAATCATGTAAATTCGTTTCGCAATATGCTGACAAGTTTTAGCCGCTTCTCGCAAGACGCGTCATATCCATATGGTTCTGGCGGGCCGAATGGCAGTTTTGCCTTGATGACCAAGCAATATATGAATGTGCATGGAGCTAAACGTGAAGACTTTGGTAAGATATGTGTTGCTCAGCGTGATAATGCATTGAGGTTTCCGCATGCACTCATGAAAAAACCTCTTACCCTTGACGAATATATGAATGCGCGCGAGATTGCTGATCCTATTGCATTGTTTGATTGTGTCATGCCCTGCGGCGGCGCAGAGGGATTTCTTGTGATGCATGAAGAGATGGCAAAACAATTGGACCTTCCCTTCGTGCGTATTCTGTCGACCATTGAACGCCATAATGCTTTTCCAGATGATCCCATTCAAATCCGCGGTGGCTGGGAAGTGGATCGTGATGAATTATGGGCCATGTCCGGCATCACACCTGAAAAAATAGATTTACTGCAAACCTACGATGATTATCCCGTGATCAGTATGATGCAGGTGGAAGATCTCGGGTTTTGTGAAAAGGGTGGAGGTCCTGATTTTGTGCGGTCGCATGATTTAACCGTCGAAGGCGATTTTCCCCACAACACATCTGGCGGACAATTATCCGTAGGGCAAGCAGGCGCCGCCGGAGGTTTCTTAGGTATCGTTGAAGCATTGCGCCAACTCACCGGAACCGCACTTGGCAATCAAGTGAAAGGCGCACAGCACGCCGTTGTTTCTGGGTTTGGGATGATCAATTATGACCGCGGGCTTTGCTCGGGTGCAGCGATCCTCGCGAGTGGAGATGCGTAATGGTTGCCCCACTTAAAAAGCCCCCGAAAAAGAATCCGCAAAAGCGCACGCTTGTCCCAACCATGCCGCCCGTGTCGCGCAGCCGTGCGTCCCTTACCTTTTCGGTGCGCGCAGCCGAGGGACGTTTTATGCTGCAACGATGTAGCAATTGCGGTCATGTGTCCTATCCGCCGCGTGAATCGTGCCCGAAATGTTGGTCGCTCGATTTACCCTGGATGGAGATGCCAGAGACAGGCACCTTCATTGCCGAAACAATTTTACGAACAAGTACGAATGTGTATTTCCGCGAACGTATGCCATGGCGTATCGGTACAATCGTGTTGGACGCCGGACCATCGATTTATGCGCATATCCATAGCGATTTAAAAGAAGGCGATACGGTGCGTGTGATCGCGCGCACCGATAAATCCGGGCAAGGCGTCATGATGGCCTTGCCACAGAAGGAGACACCCCATATGGCTGATGATCCCCTCTTGCGAGAACTCACCTGCAGCCCAAAGCACCGCCGTGCATTGATCACCGATGGTCGCACCAAAGTCGGTCAATTGATGGCGAAAGCATTATCAGATGCAGGCGCTTCCATAGTGTTTGTTGGCATCGCTGAAGACTGGCGCCCCTATGAGGGACAAGAGGATCTTGCGAAGATTCCGAACGTACAACTCATGTCACTGGATATCACCGATACGATTTCCGTCGATGAATTGGTCGCCGAGATTGGTGGCAAGGTCGATATTCTTGTGAATACGGCGAGTTATGTGCGGCCCGGATCAGCGATGAATCGTAATGGCATCATCACCGCGCAAGATGAAATGGAGATCAATTATTTTGGTCTCATGCGTCTTATCCAAGCATTTGGTCCGGCGATGAAAGGGCGCGGGGCTGATGGAGATAACAGTGCGTGTGCGTGGGTCAATCTTCTCTCTGTCTATGCGCTGTCCAATTGGCCGAGTTTTG
>JANQLI010000177.1 GCA_028280675.1 Alphaproteobacteria bacterium | reverse complement strand
ACGACGGCAATGGACGCTCCTGAAGCAGAAACGGAGTCGTCAGAGTCCGAAGAAAAAGACGGTGACAATGAGAGCGAGAAAAAACCGCGCCGCCGTCGCCGCTCCCGCCGCAAAAAAGCGGAGAACGATAACGACGCCACATCTGACGAGACATCTGATGAAAAGACGGACGATAATGATAATGTCGTACCGTTAAAGGCTGAAGACACATCAGATGGCGAGGCGGCCGGTGAAGACGACAAGCCGACGAAAAAGACCAAGACGAAAAAACCTGCTGCAAAAGAGGCAAAGCCAAAGAAAACCAAATCAAAAAAGAAAGATGCAGACGAAGAGGCGTCAGCGGACAATAAGGCGGACAGGACGAAACCCGCAGCGGCAAAAGTCCCTGACACACCGACACCGGAAGTGAAAGTCACAGAAGTCACCGGCAGCGATGGGGATGAGAAAAAACCCACACGCCGCGGCTGGTGGAACCGGCGCTCGTCTTAAAGAAGAGAATGTGGTTATATTCTTAATTAACCTCAAGATCATCCCACTCAGGGTTGGCGCCCTCAACTAATTGAATTTTCCATGCACGATTCCACTTTTTGAGTTGTTTCTCGCGTTGAATGGCATCGCGTACATCTTCATAGGATTCGGCATAGACAAGCCGATTGACACCATACTGCTTGATAAAATCCTTTGACCTGGCCCTCTTTGTGTTGATGAACTCGTCGTGCAAGATCATTTGTCACGCCGATGTAAAGCGCGCCGTGTTTTCGATTTGCCATGATGTATGTGGTGTAAGACATGTTGGAATCTAAACATACTCTCTCACTTCGTTATCCCCAGCTTGACTGGGGATCCATTAGCTTCTCATTGATTAGAACTATTTGGTTTCAACGAGCATCATATCTCACTCAATTACAAACTGCACCGCTATTGGATTCCCACGTTCGTGGGAATGACAAAGAGAGGCAATGTCCGCTTCACCTCCAAAAGCGGACATTTTTGCATTTTGAGCCGACTTCCGCTAATGACCCAAAGCGGACATCACTTCTAACCAATGATTCAGCGCCAAATGTTGTCAATCTCTGTTCTGTAAGGTTTTCCTGAGCGAAAAAGCTCAAGCAATTCTCGATACTCTTCTTGCATTTGCCAGACGTGATGGCCTCCCTCCAGTTCTTTTATTGCGCGTTCCGATTCATGTATAGCTTGTTCAAACTCGCCATTTTCAGCATAGGCCACTGCAAGTATTCTCTTGGAGCAAGCCTTTGGCTTAGTGCCTCGAGTGTTAACTCGCGCGTGTGCCAGCTCCAAAGCAGTAATTCCGTTTCTATACTCCGTTGATGGATGCGTCGCTAAAAGCCACGCCATATTGCAATGTGATTGACTATTAGGGGAGCCAAGTAAGATGGCGGTACGAAAATCGTCATAAGCAAACTCTATTTGCGCCATCTGAACAAATGTATGTGCACGTTCATCAAACAGAATGCCACTGTTTGGGTTAATAGTAATAGCCTTGTCAAAGTCGGTCAGTGCTTTATCAAACTCACCAATATCCCTATAGAGTATTCCTCTCATTCTATAGGGTTCCGGATATGCAGGATAAGTCAGTGTTGCTTGAGTGTAGTCATTGGTAGCCATGTCATACAGCGATACCATGTCTTCCTTCTCGCCCTTAACCCTGGCTAGCTCCGCATCTAATTGATAGGCATCTCCACGTACCAAATAAGCATACGCTTTATCAATGTCTGACAAAACACCGCTCTCGATACATTCGGTTAACTCGGGCACTTTGAGCATTTCTAGCTCATCACAATAAGAAACTTCTTCTGCAGAGATGATCGGACTTCCTGCCAATAGGAGAAGGTATATGATGGTCAACTTTAGTGGCAATTTGCACCTGTGTAGCGTTGCTCAATGTCCGCTTTTGGCTAATAGCGGACATTAGCACGTCTTACACAACGTGTCAGCTTTTGGGGAAAAGCGGACATGATGATGTCTTCCAAGATGGTGGTGCATAGAATAAGATAAATCATTTCCGAAAATGGGTATGCCATAGAAAATGCATAGAAATTACAGAGACATTACAGACCTCATATCTGAGGAACCAAGGTGGTATGACGAAAACGCCGTACCGCGCTATTGCGAATATTCTCCTAAAGCCATAGCAAACATTTACTCGCAAGAAACAGCTCTTGTTCTTATAAAATGCCAAAACTGCTCAATGGAGTTCAAAGTCGCCTTTTCAGAGCGGAATCTTCAGTTTGAATTGTGGGATATGGCCACAAAAGAGAGGAAGAAAAATCTTAGCGATTTAATTCAAGATGGAAGTCTTCATTACGGTGATCCACCAAATATTGATTGTTGTGGTGCGGGGCCAACAATGAACAGCATACCAATACGAGTCGTAGAATATTGGTATAAGCCTGTATTACGTGGTGAAGGTGTTAAAGACCGACAGATTATTGATATGGACGCTCTGAATTTTCAAAGAGATACTTCGCTGGAAATTGTTTTGAGAGATTGATGATTGAAATGTCCGCTTTTGACCCAAAGCGGACATTGCCGCTAATCCATCTCAAAGACCCAGACATTATCGAAGACTTTGGTACATGCGATCAGCGCCGGAGAAGGCTTAAAAGGACATTTGTCTTTTTCAACAACAGAATAACCCCAATGTCCGGACAAAGCACCGCCATATATGAAGGTTACATAATCATGACTAATCCAAAATCGAGGTGGAAAACTACTCATTTTAAATGCCTCTGGATATAATCCCTTCACTTTTTCTATTTTCGCAATCAGCTCCGGCGCGCCTCCTCTTTGGTGATCTGAAAGACCCAAACGATTGGGGTTATCATCGGCATCCACTTGCCGCAATTGCGCAGCGAGCGAAATTAGACGCTCTCTATCAAGCTTGTCTTCGACGGCATGTTTCAGTCCGTCCACAAATCGAGGAAATGGCGATGGCGCAATGATTACGCCAATTGTGAGTGCAAGGAAGAAACCTACAATTGCTGGAGACCTCCAATTAGTCTGCCGTCTGAACCACCAAAAGCATCGCCACATAAACAAGACCAAAAATGTCAGGAGAATTAGCACGAATATTAGAAATACGATTATTGCGCTGATGGAATCGGCCTCAAATGCAATGCCATTGGAAAATTGTCGTGAACGAGACCAAAGAACCTCTAATGGCATCAGAAAGCCCAATGTCATGATCACTCTATTCATGAACTATCCTGATTTTCCGAGATGTCCGCTTTTGGCTATAAGCAGACTCTAGCACAACCTTTCCGATATGTCAGCTATTGACTCGGAGCAGACATGAGTCAGTCTGCCTAAGACAGATAGCTAACAATCGCAATACATCCCTCGGCGCTCACCAGTTTATCCCGGTTCACCCGGTCTAGCCGGGTGATGTCGATATGTGAGCGACACCTCACACCCACCCCTTCAAACGCTCTATCGCCTCCGCAATATCGTCATACTGACCCGCATAGGAAAAGCGGATATGGGGATGATCAGCCCCATGGCCGAAATCCACACCAGGTGTGGTGGCGACGCCGATCTCGTCCAGCATGCGATAACAAAAGCTGAGGGAGTCATCGCTGAAAGCCGAAATATCCGTATAAAGATAAAATGCTCCATCCGGCGGTACGTCGATATTGAAGCCAAGTTTGGGGAGCTCATCTAAAAGCAATGGGCGGTTCTTGGCGTAATCCGCCACATAGCCATCTAAAATTGCTGTTTGCTCAAGCGCCGTTTCCGCCGCCACTTGCGCCATGGTGGGCACCGAGATGTAGAGGTTTTGGCTTAGCTTGTTCATGACATCAATCATGCTCTCTGGCACGACAAGCCAGCCAATACGCCATCCCGTCATAGCGAAATATTTGGAGAAAGAATTGATGGCGATCACATTGTCTGTATAGGTGAGCGCGGTTTGCGCTTTATCGCCATAGGTGATGCCGTGATAAATCTCATCGGAAACCAGTGCGATGTTTTTGTCGGCGCAGACCTCGATAATTTTTTTAAGTTCATCCTCAGGAATCATCGCGCCAGTTGGATTGGCGGGAGACGCAACCATAAATCCATCGAGATCATCCCGCGTGGCAATGGCTTCAGCCGTGACTTGATATTTCTCCATTGCATCCGTGGGCAGAAAAACCGACTCATAGCCAAGAGATTTGAGAATATTCGGATAGGCCGGATAGTAAGGCAGTCCCATGCCCACTTTAGCGCTCGTGTCAAAGAGGCTGAGAAAGCTGAGCACAAATCCCGCCGATGACCCAGTGGTGATAATAATCCGCTCTGGCGCCACATCAACATTATAGTGATCCCGATAATAGCGCGCGATCTTACGGCGCAAGCTGGGACGCCCAATGGCTTCGGTATAGCCTAGATAGCCGTCCATCGACCCGCGCGCGGCATCGAGCACCGCTTGCGGCGCAGACGCCCCAGGTTGGCCTGCTTCCAAATGCAGAATATGCCGCCCTTCTGCTTCGAGTGCATTGGCGCGATCCAGCACATCCATGACAAGAAAAGAGTTAATATCGCCGCGCTGACTGATTTTCATACGATCCTGTGATCCTGTTTTTCACTGTTATCCCAAGCTTTTAGCACAGTTTTCCGGCAAAAAGCGGCTTTTTACAGGACAGTCGCCCATTCATACCCTCGCCACATTGTCATATCACTGTGAACAGGCTGTTTGGTCCATTGACGCCCCGGTTTTCCGCCCCTACTTTCAACGGATTGGGGACTGATGCACGTTAAATGGATAGTGCTGTGTTTAAAGAGAGGTGACTTTTCACGTGACCCGTTTTTCAAGCCGAGCGATCTGCGCTCTTGTCTGTGCTGTGCTGTTCCTCAGCGTTCCTTTACATGATGCCCGTGCGGTTTCTGGTATTCGCGATACCGAGATCGAACGCATGATGTGGGAATATGCAACACCGATCTTACAGGCGGCGGGCGTGCCTAAAAATGAGGTCGAGATTTATCTGCTCTCCGACCCCAGCATCAACGCTTTCGTAACGCGCGGCTCATCCATGTATATCCACACAGGATTGTTGCTTGAAGCGGACCGCCCGGCGCAAGTGATCGGCGTCTTGGCGCACGAGATTGGCCATATTGCCGGGGGTCACGTGGCGCGCATGGGCGATGCGTTCGCCGCCGCACGAACCCCGATGTTGGTGACGATGGGGCTTGGCTTGATTGCCATGGCCGCCGGATCGCCTGATGCAGGGATGGCCCTGCTCTCAAGCGGTCAGCACATTGCCGAACGCACCATCCTTGCCCATAGCCGGGTGCAGGAATCTGCAGCCGATCAAGCAGCCATCACCTATCTCGAACGTATTGGCCAATCCGGGCGCGGCCTGGTCGAGGTCACCGAGAAATTCCGCCACATGGAAGTCTTGAGCGCGCGCAATCAGAACCCTTATGTGCGCACCCATCCGCTCTCAAGCGATCGTATTCAAGCTCTGACAAACCGGGTGGAAGAATCGCCCTACGCAGATCGGCGGGAAACCCGCGCGCAATTGTTCGCGTTCGATATGATGCAAGCCAAGCTTTATGCCTTTCTTAATCGGCCTGATCTTGTCTTTTATAAATATCCGAAAAGCAGTATGAGCCAGCCCGCGCGGTATGCCCGTGCCATCGCCTATTTCCGTGATCCGGACATCGACGCGGCTGTCGCGGAAGTGAAATCGTTGATCGAAGACTACCCGGACAATCCCTACTTTCAGGAATTGATGGGGCAAATCCTTTTTGAAAGCGGACGCACCGCCGAAGCGATCCCGTATCATCAGCGGTCTGTGGAGTTAATGCCGGACGCTCCTTTGCTGCGGATCAATCTCGCGCAGGCCATGCTCGCCACGGAAGACATCTCTCTCAATCAGAGCGCCATTGATCATCTACGCATTGCGATTCGCGACGAAGCGACCAACAGCTTCGCTTGGCATCAGCTTGCCATCGCGTATGCCCGCGAGGAAAATGTTGGCCTTGCGAATTTAGCCACGGCCGAGCGTTATTTCTATAATCGCCGTATGCCGCAAGCGATGGGCTTCGCCAAACGCGCCCAACTCACACTTGATAAAGGCTCGCCCGAATGGCAAAGAGCTGCTGACATCATGCAAGTCGCCTTGCTTGAACAAGAACGCAATAAGTAATCCCACAATCCCCTGCACCTAACAACTTGAGTATCCGATGACAAACTTTCCACTACGCCTTGCTTCCTTCATTGCTATCGCCGCCCCACTGATTATTCTCCCAGCACCAGGGTGGTCAGACGACGCAGACACGCCCGCTAGCACCTCCGCAAAAGAGGACTCCGTCTTCAGTGAAAAAGAGGAAGACGCCATTCGCGATTTGGTGCGGGATTATATTATCGCAAATCCCAGTATTATTGTGGAAGCGCTTGAGCGTGCCGAAGAATTGGCTGAGCTACAAAAGGAACTTGAAGCGCAGCTCACACTGATCGACAAGAAAGACGAAATCTATAACGACAAACATTCCTTCGTCGCCGGTAACCCGGAAGGCGACGTCACTATTGTCGAGTTTTTTGATTACAATTGCGGGTTTTGCCGCAGAGCCACTCCGGCCCTCCTCGAACTGATCGAAACCGATCCTGGCATTCGCGTGGTCTTCAAAGAGTTTCCTGTGCTTGGCAAAGACTCTGATGACGTCTCACGGCTTATGGTCGCCGTCACCAAACAAGACCAATATCTGGCGCTCCATAACCAAGCAATGCTCGCCGAAGGTGATATGAACTTATTACGCATCGAAAAGATGGCGAAAGATGCTGGCCTTGACATGGGTAAGCTGAAAAAAGATATGGAGTCAGATGAGGTTACAAAAATCTTGAGTGATAACTTTGAGATTGCGCAACGCCTTTACCTCACAGGCACGCCTTCCTTTATCGTTGGCGATCGGATTGTCCGCGGCTGGCCAGGAAAAACAAACTTGCTGGCCATAATTGATGAGGTGCGCAACCCGCCAACTGTCGAAGAGCTCCCGCCACTTGAGGATGAGGGCTAAATCAACCCAGCAAGCGGCGATGACGGATCGGCATATTGCTTTTTCGCCATACGCCCCGCGAGATAAGCTTCCCGTCCTGCAATCACCGCGTGCTTCATCGCCCGCGCCATACGCACAGGGTCTTTGGCCTCGGCAATAGCCGTGTTCATCAAGATCGCATCACAGCCAAGCTCCATCGCAACGGCTGCGTCTGAGGCCGTGCCCACCCCTGCATCAACAAGCACAGGCACTTTCGCTTGCTCGACAATCAAACGAATGTTGACCGGGTTTTGCACGCCAAGCCCCGATCCAATCGGCGCCGCCAACGGCATAATGGCGCAGCAACCCATATCCTCCAGCTCTTTCGCCATGATCGGATCATCCGAGCAATACACCATGACCTCGAATCCATCGTCGAGAAGAAGACGGGCGGATTTCAATGTCTCGACCATATTCGGATAGAGTGTTTTCTGATCACCCAGCACTTCGAGCTTGACCAAATTCCAACCGCCGGCTTCGCGCGCAAGGCGCAACGTCCGCACGGCATCCTCGCCGGTAAAGCACCCGGCGGTATTCGGCAAGTAGGTGTATTTGGCAGGATCGATATAATCGACAAGCTTGGGCTGATCGGGATCGCTCAGGTTCACGCGCCGCACAGCAACAGTGATGATCTCAGCACCAGAGGCTTCAAGTGCCGCGGCATTGGTTTCAAAGTCTTTGTATTTCCCGGTCCCGATAATCAGGCGCGAGGTGTATGCTTTGCCTGCAATTTCAAACCCATCATTCATGCTTATCTCTGTTTTACTCTCTTGATTAGC
>JANQLI010000170.1 GCA_028280675.1 Alphaproteobacteria bacterium | reverse complement strand
AGTAGGGTGTAAGATCGTCACATGTCGCGCATTGTCATCGCGCCGGGATGGAGTATGCTTTTGAAATGCGACGATTCTTAACGATACTCTGTCTTTTGTGTTTGCCGCACGCCTCTCTTGCAGAAACGGGCGGTGTGATCCTGTGGATCGGCGATGATGAAGCGCAAAACCTCAGCCTTTGGCGGGCTGAGGGGTTTGAGGTCGTGCAGCCAGCGTGTAAGCCGATCACCGCGGCATGTGTGCAAGAGGTCATCAATGCAAAGTCGGCGCATGCGCCTGTGACTTTATTTGTCAGAGGTGTGTATGCATCGCTTGTGCATTCCCTCTATGCCGCGGGGGTGACCACGGATCAAGTTGCAAACATTGTCATGTTGCGTGCCGAACCCGCCCCCTTACATGATCCTTATCAGGTCACCCAAGATGCGCCGCCGCTTACGGCATTGATTGAAAAAGGCGATGCAGAGAATGTGATCTATGCCAATTATCGTGGCGTGAGGCAGTGGCGCGAGAACGGTGTGCCCGTTAACTTGCTCTATCTTGGGCCCGATGGCTTAAGTAAAACAGCCATGCACCGCATGACTGTAGACATTATCCATACGATCATGGGCAATTCGCCGTTCAATGAAGATTTCCAAGAATTGCTTCAAGCCTATGGCGTCTGGCAAACGCCGCCGCTGGAGCATTCCAACTTTTTTGAACTCGATGAATTTATCACTGAAAAACCTGTCTCTAAATTGCTCGCCACACTGATCAGTTTTCACTATGAAAAAGAACCCTTCTATTTGGCGCAATGGAAGTTGGACACATACAAAGCTTTTGATCTTGTGGCCTATCGCGATGCCGTTGCGCCTGGCGCGCGCTACATCACCTTGCGCAATCACCGCAATCAGCTCATCTTTCTCGATATGGATATTTATGCGCAATATGAACCTGAGATCGTGATTGGCCTTGATGATGAAGATAATCTCTACCGCCTCACCTGGTTCTATCGGACCAAGAAAATGTACAGTTGGAAAGACGATGAACAAAAAACCTCAGCGCGTTTCATGGGGCCGGTCTTGCTGTTTAACACATTATTAGATGACGATCTCGAACCGCCTTTTTTGCTGCGCTCTGCCATGACTCTGGAAGGGATTACATTTTCTAACGAAGACCCCCTCGCCAAGATCAAGACCTATCCTGAAGATATTCAAACCATTGTGACCGCGCAAAACAGATGTGTGAATTGCCATAGCTTCGATGGGTTCGACGCCTATTATTTCCATACGGAAGCACTGACCGGAAAACCGCAAGGGGGATTAGCCTTGCCATTGGTTGAGTATTCGGAAGAGGTGGTCACAGCGTTTCTGTATGACCAGGAAACCTCGGCGGCGGCTATTGGCATGACTCCGAATCCAATGCCGAAAGACATGGCCGATCAATTTTTTGCGTGGTGGAAAGCCTTGCCGCGTGACGAAGCTGACGATACTGCGCAGACCGCGCATTAAGCGTCAGTCCATGCGTCGCGCAACTCTATCATCATCTCTTTGACCGGTTTGCACGGCCGGCCTGTAATCGCTTCAAAATCACTCGGCACATTGTAAGCCCCAGCGCGAATAGCCTGAAAACATCCGGTCAGCATGCGCGCGACCTGTTCTCCGCGTTTGGCGACATGCGGCAATTGCATCATGCGTGCAACATTATCGTCGTCACTCATGGATTCATAACGGATATTGAATCCAAAGATGTCGTTCGCCATGTCCACCAATTCTTGTTGCGTATGCACGTCGCCAATGATGTTGACAGTCTTGCTATTATGCTCATCGCTGAGAGCGAGTTTGGCGGTTGCAAACGCGATCTCGTCGATGGAGATATATCCCGCAAGACCCTCGCCGCCATTGTTTTGATACACGCCCGATGCCGCTTTCTCTTTCATGGTTTTGACATCGAGGTCGAGATAGAGCGCGTTCCGTGCAATGATCCATGCGAGACCCGAGGCTTTGACATCTTCTTCCGTCGCGCGGTTATCTTTCTGGGTGTCCCAAAACCATGTGTCTTTCTCTGCGCCAGATCCGGCAACAGAAGTGTAGATGATTTTGCGCACACCAGCCGCTTTTGCGGCATTCACGACATTGCGTTGCAGCGGCACGCGATCGACGCCCACCACAACAGGCGCAGATATGAAAATCAGCGTATCGGCGCCCTCACATGCCGTTGTCAGACTATCGGCATCTGCATAATCGCCAGCGCGGCAGGTGACCTCTTTATCGCTGATGGCATTGGGATCGCGTGCAATCGCAATGATATGCTGTGGGTCCATTTCCGCTTTGAGATAAGGCAGGATGGCTTGACCAAGACGGCCTGTGGCGCCGGTGAGGGCAATTGTGCGCTGAGTCATAAAAAGTCTTTCACGTCATTATTAAAACGCCATAGACGATAAAGGGTCTCTTTATCGTCCAATGGAATGAAAATTGGCGATGCGTTGGGCAAGGATTTTGAAATCCTCTTCGTTATAGCCGCGATACTGTTCGAAGGGGGTAAAATCCATCCCTTGATGAATGGCGATTGGGTTCGCGCCATTGTCCATCGCCTCTTTGACAGCGCTGATGGCGTGTTCCCAAAATTCGCGGCGTTCCCGAATGGCGTCGATGGGGCCTGTCGCCGGTTGCGCCGTGAAGGCCCCGCGACCATCAAAGACAGGGACCAGATGCGCGCCGACCAATGTGGTGAGGCCTTCGTCTTTGGCCAATTGCTCCATCCCTTTGAGATAGTTCACCGCATTGTAAAAATGAAAGTCCGCCACTTGCGGATCGAAGGGCACATACTTGCCTGTCGGCGGGGTGACAATATCGACGCTGAAAAGCATTTTGTGCGGACGGGGAATCATCACGATGAGGCAGGTATCGTGACTCGGGCCGAAGTAATACAGGTCCAGCGAGACACCGCCGAGCTCCACGCTGTAGGTCTCTTCAAATGTAATGTCTGGGCGCACCACATCCGGGTTCGGCGACATCTCCAGATTTGTGACGCAGTTTTCTTGGGCAATAAATGTTGCGCCTTCATCTTTAAAGATTTGCCCGCCAGCCACATGATCCCAATGGGAATGCGAATGCACGACATATTTAATCGGCTTGTCAGTGATTTTGCGAATTTCCGCGAGATATTTTTCGGCGGCAACCGGGCTTTGCGGATCGGTGACAATGACGCCTTCATCCGTCACCATGAAAATGCTGCGATAGGCTTCCCAGCGGAATGCGTAGAGGCCTTCGGCCAGTTCTTCGACTTCTAGACTCTCAAGGCCTGGCATGAACTGGCCTTCTGGCAGAGGCACGTTCATATCGATGGTGTGGGCGCCAGCGCCGAGTCCGCAGAAAAGACCCAGGGCCAGCGAAAACCGTTGAATGCGGCGCAACATGTTGATCTCCCTCCGTAAAGAGGGAAGAGTAAAAAAAACAGAGAGGTCGTTCTAGGCCTATTCGGCGGCTTGTTTTTCGTTGTCCATAGGAGAGATAAGCGGCACGGCGTCAATCACCCAGGATGTCCGGGTGCGGCGCGCAGGAGAGGGGATTGCAAACGCCACACGCGGCCGCGCCCCTTCGCTTTTGGCTTGATCAATGCGCCAGCCATGGGCTTCCCATTCGTGGAGATATTTGCGGTATTGCAGGATGGGGAGGTCGGCATCGACAACGCATTCGTGATCTTCATCGCTTGACCCTTGGAAAGTGCGGATGCTCTCGACGATCAGACGGTCTTGTTCGGTGACATAGACATTGCGATTGTGGAAGCGCACATCATCCGCTTCGCCGCGCATAAAGTTCCGCGCGGTGAAGAGATAAATCCTTGTGGTCTCGCCATCAATCGGCGTTTCAAAGGCATACTGATGAATCACGCTGTCTTGTGTCGGCTGAATAGAGGTCCATGCTTGCGATGGGCCGTAGAAGCCGGAAATCATGGTCATCCGATCGTTCAGCTTTTTGTCCTTGGCAAAGTCGCCAACATTGGCTTTTGGCGCACGGTAGGTATGTGTGAACGTGGCGCCCCAATTTGCGCTTTCCACATCGATTTGCGGCGCGGAAAAGTCCTCAATCTTTCGGCTTTGTGCGGAAGGAAGATGGACATGTGCGATATGCGCACTGTCCAGCATATTCTCAATAGACCGTTTGTAATCCAGTGGCCAGTCAAGCACCATCATGGTTGTGCGCCAGTCGTCTTTGCCATATTCGTCAATGTTGAGAATACCGGGACGATAATCCGTATCAAGATCACCTAAGAAGACAAAGACAAGACCATAACGTTCTATGACGGGATAGCTATCCACATGCGCACGTGGGGGGATGCAGGCGTCGGGCCCTAAAGACGGGATGGCGTTGCATGTGCCATCGCCGCCAAACCGCCAGCCATGATAAGGACATTCGACAGCATTGTGTTTTATTTTGCCTTCGGACAACGCTGCGCCGCGGTGGGGGCAAATGTCACTCAGGCAATGAAGGCGGCCGTGGTCATCGCGAAACACGACAAAATCTTGCCCCAGCATACGCGTGTGCAGCGGCGTATCGTTGACCGCTTTGCTTTCTGCCGCCGCATACCAAAAGTTAATAAACATCGTGCCTCAACATCCCTCTCTCCCGCGCTCAACTCTAACGATTCTCGGATATGGGCGACTTGATCTGGGTCAAAAACGCAAGTTTTCTTGCCTTTGACTGATGTTTCCGCCATTTTCGACATGTGTCAGGGGACAAAGGGGTGCACTGATGACTTGGTTACGAGACCACGCAACAGGAAAATGGGTGATCATCTCCTTTTTGTTGATGGCGGGCAGCATTACCATTTTGAACGCGCTGATAGAACCTTTCCAGGCGGTAACCAATGGCTATGATTTTATCGATATGCAAATCCCGATCACGGCAGACAGCATACTTGCGCAACTGCCGTCCTACACAGATGACTCGCGCAGGCTCTATCTCTATTTTATGATCGTTGATTATATTTTTCCGCCGCTTGCGGGATTGTTTCTCTCGTTGCTGTGGGCTTGGATGTTGCAACTGGTGCCAACGCCGCTCACAACGGAGCTGTTTCATTCGCCGTTTATTGCGTTTCCATTTCTGGCGGCCCTTTTAGATTGGGCCGAAAATATTGGTTTCTTCTATACGGTCTGGACATATCCGAATTACAGTGAAAGCCTTTTAGGGGCGGCTGTCTGGTTCCGTGAACTCAAGCTCATATTCATGAACGCCAATTTTTTAGGGGCGGGGATCATTGTGGTTGTGGTCTTTGGTTTGTGGCTGCGTCAACGCAGCTCTCAGCGGCGCGGCAACGCAGGATGATGCGCTGCCGTTTGTGGATCATATGCCTTGGTGCGCTGTTCGGTTTCGTTTCGGCATGCTCTGAAGACGCATCAAAGACAGCAGCGCCAGACACATCTCCAGACACATTATATGACGCCATTATTGTCGGGGCCGGGATTGCCGGATTGTCCGCCGCACTTGAACTGGGTCGCGGCGGTGCAGAGGTTCTGGTCATCGATATGAACTCGGTCGTGGGCGGTCATGCCGTGATGGCGGGAGGCTTTGCTTTCGTCGATACACCGTTGCAGCGCAAGCAGGGCATTCAGGACAGCCCGGAACAAGCCTATCAGGATTGGATGGCGTATGGCGAAACCAATGATCCCGCGTGGACACGGCGGTATGCCGAAAACGCGACGCCGATGGTGCATGATTGGCTGACCGATCTCGGCGTTGTGTTTCGCGTGTTGTTGCCGAGTCCGGAAAATGCTGTGCGGCGTTTTCATTTTACACGCGGCAAAGCGGTGCATGCGGTGTTGCCGCTGTATCGCGAGGCGTTGCGTTATGACAATGTGACCTTTCAATTGCACACGGAAGTCACCAGTCTTCTCACAGAAGAGGGCCGTATCACAGGCGTGACCTGGCGCAATAACCGTTTCCTTGAGGACGGCACTGCGCAGGCGAAGCACATCATTCTAGCAACCGGTGGCTTTCAAGGGGACCTTGATCGCGTGCGTGAACATTGGACACGGACCAAAAATTTTCCCGAACGCTATCTTGTCGGCGCCGGACATTTTGCGCGCGGTCAAGGCCATGACTTGGCGGCAGATGTGAACGCCAGCTTTGATGGGATGGATCGCCAAGTCACTTTTCTGGGCGGGTTGCCGAGCCCGCGTGATCCGGCGCGCGCTTTAAATGTCACTAATCCCAATAGTCTCTGGGTCAATGCGCAAGGTCAGCGCTTCGTCAATGAACAAAGCGCAGATAAAGACAAGCTTCCGCGCGTTCTTACGCAATCCCCGGCGTCCTATTGGATGGTGTTCGATGTAGAAGGCCGTACGACGATACGTATCCGCGATGCGCTCTGGTTAAATCGCGCCACCATTGATGCGGAAATTTTTGGGTCTGCAAGTGTTGTCAAACAGGCCGCGACTTGGGATGAACTTGCCGCAGACATGGGCGTCGATGCGGCAACACTGAATGCGACGGTCGCACGTTACAATCGCTTTATTGCGAATGGCGTGGATGAGGATTTCGCACGTTTCACGCAAGACACGCCGCGCAAACCGAACGCGCTGCTGACGCCGCCTTTTTACGCGATGCAGCTCTTTCCTGTGTCACGCAAAAACACAGGCGGTGTCGCCATTAATGCGCAGACTCAGGTGATCGATCAAGCAGGCCGGGTGATCCCTGGTCTTTATGCTGTCGGTGAAGTGACAGGCGTTGCCGGTATCAATGGCCGCGAAGGCATGTCAGGCACATTCCTCGGGCCATCCATCATGATGGGACGCCTTGCAGCGCAGAGTATTTTGGACACACTGTCCGTGCCGTCACCGCCACCGCCACAAACCATCGCGGCAATTGATGATGACCAACACCCGCGTTTTACGCCGGACGATTTGACATGGCTTCTTGAGCAAAAACGTCCTGGCTATTGGCATTTTGAGCAAGCGCATCAAATGGTGCAAGAGCGCAGGTTTGCATGCGCGCAGTGCCATACAGCGCAAAACCCCATGACGGAGCCTTTTCGCCGGGCGCATCTTGTTGCGCGGTCAGAAACCTGCCTGACATGTCATTGATGATGCGTGAACGGACGATTACGCGGACGCCGACGTTCCTGCAATCTCCGCCCGAAAGCCGGTTTTGTTTAATTCATCGCGGATCTGTTCCGTCATCTCCCGGTTCTGGGCCTCAATCACGATGTTCAACACTGCTTGCTTGAGCGAAATATCCGCAAACTCACGGCGGTGCTCCACCTCCAAAACATTTGCGCCATATTTCGCCACACAGGTCGCCACCTTCGCAAGTCCACCGGGGATGTCCGGCATAAGGACGCGTAAATGGGCAATCCGCCCGTCGCGGGCAAGGCCGCTCATCAACGCATGGGACAGCAATCGGCTATCA
>JANQLI010000169.1 GCA_028280675.1 Alphaproteobacteria bacterium | reverse complement strand
ACCAATCGCAGAACACACGCCAAATAAAGGTGTACGCGCCATTGGCCGCTTCGTTAAAGCGGTATTCGGTAATGCCGATGGTCACTGCATCGCGCGCTTTTTCCGCTTCGCCGACAATCCATTTATTAACCGTGAGTGAGACGGTGTGCGGATCAAACCCTTCGACCCGCACACAATCATTCATTTCGCAAAAACGCGAGGCATTCCAAAGTTTCGTGCCGAAATTGCGATAGCCTTCGATACGCTGTTTCGAGAGCTTGATGTCACGCCCCTGCGCCGCCATCGCCGACAAAGTAAAGCGCAGCGCATCCGCGCCATATTCATCAATCAATTCCAAAGGATCAATCACATTGCCTTTGGACTTCGACATTTTGGCGCCCTTTTCATCGCGCACCAGAGCATGAATGTAAGTGGTGTGAAACGGCACCTCTTTCATGAAATGCAATCCCATCATCATCATCCGGGCAACCCAGAAGAAGATAATGTCAAAGCCGGTGACCAACACATCGGTGGAATAGAACTTTTTCAGCTCCGGTGTGTCCTCCGGCCAGCCGAGAGTGGAGAACGGCCACAGCGCTGAGGAAAACCAGGTGTCCAGCACATCCTCATCGCGGGTCAGCGCCACGTCTTTACCGTAATGGGTATTTGCTGCAGCTTGCGCCTCCTCTTCCGTTTGCTCAACAAACACCGCGCCATCCGGCCCATACCACGCGGGAATGCGGTGCCCCCACCACAGTTGGCGTGAGACACACCAGGGTTGGATGTTACGCATCCATTCAAAATAAGTGCGCTCCCAATTCTTCGGCACGAATGTCATGGCGCCGTCTTCCACCGCCTTGATAGCAGGTTTGGCCAACGTCACCGCATCCACGTACCATTGATCGGTCAACCACGGTTCAATCACCACATGGGAGCGGTCGCCATAAGGCACCATATGGGTATGCTCTTCGATCTCGGCGACAAGACCAAGCGCGTCAAGATCTTTGAGAACAACTTTACGCGCCTCGTACCGCTCAAGACCTTGATATTTCTCCGGCACGTTCTCGTTAAGATGCGCATGCTGATCAAAAATATTGATGACATCTAAACCAGTGCGCTTGCCAACGTCAAAGTCATTAAAGTCATGGGCCGGTGTGATTTTCACGGCACCTGAGCCTTGTTCCGGATCGGCATAGTCATCGGCGACAATGGGAATCCGCCGCCCAACCAACGGCAACACAACATGTTTGCCAATCAGGTCTTTGTACCGCATATCCTCGGGATGTACGGCAACCCCGGTATCGCCCAGCATGGTTTCGGGGCGTGTGGTGGCGACAGTAATGAATGAACCGTCTTCGCCTTCAATGGGATATTTGAAGTGCCAAAGATTCCCCTGCACTTCTTTTTGCTCCACCTCTAAATCGGAAATGGCAGTGAGCAATTTCGGGTCCCAATTCACCAAGCGCTTGTCTTTATAAATCAGGCCTTCTTTGTAAAGCTGCACAAAGACTTTCAGAACGGCGGCTGACAAGCCTTCATCCATCGTGAAGCGTTCACGGCTCCAGTCGCACGACGCGCCAAGACGCCGCAATTGTCCGATAATCGTCCCGCCGGATTTTTCTTTCCATTGCCACACGCGCTCGACAAACGCCTTACGGCCCATATCGCGGCGCGACATATTATTGCCTTCTTCGGCAAGCTGGCGTTCAACAACCATCTGCGTGGCGATACCTGCGTGATCGGTGCCCGGCTGCCAGAGAACGTCCTTGCCGCGCATACGTTCGAAGCGAACCAGAATATCCTGCACCGTGTTGTTCAGGGCATGGCCCATATGCAGGCTGCCCGTCACATTGGGCGGTGGGATAACAATGCAATAGCTGTCATCGGAGGCGTTTGCACCAGCGGCAAAAGCGCCGCTGTCTTCCCACGCCTGATAGAGGCGCTGTTCCACATTTTTTGGCTCATACGACTTGTCGAGCATCGGACGTGTAATCTCTTATAAAAGGGCAACGAATAAAAGAACCCTTTGTCTGTCCAAAGGGCTCTGATCTCTTTGCGCTAGATGTAGACGAATTTATGCGCTTGCACTAGCGCCTTATGGCGGAAATGTCGCGTTTAACTGCGGCGTTTCGACAGGCGCTCGATTTCGTCACGCACCATGTCTTCGACCATTTGCGGGAGATTTTCATCAAGCCACTCCTTGAGCAAAGGCTGGAGCGTTTGCTGCACCACAGCTTCCAGGGTCGGGCCGGTTGGCCGTGACAATTCCCTTTCGCGGCTTAAAGCACCGAATGACGCAGCGGCAGCGCCTGCCGCCACTTCATCCATCAGACCGTCTGATGACGCGGCTTCCTGATATACGGGCGCGGGTTCTGGGGCAGGGTCTGGCATGTGTATAGGCTCCGGAATGGGGTCTGGCATTGGTGCTGGCTCTTCCTCCTCCTCATCATCGACAAGGACAAGATCATCAATCGGCTCAGGCTCTGGTTCGAAAAAGGCTTCGGGCTCTGGGTCTGGTTCTGGCTCAGGTTCCAGGGCGGCCTCAAAGACAGGTTCGGGATCAGGCTCAGGATCGGGCTCATATTCTGGTTCAGGCGCTTCATCGGCCTCAAACGCGGCCATAGTACCATCCTCATGAACCACATTTGTCAGCTCCATCACCTCTTCTGGGGCGCTCTCCTCAGCAAAATCCGCTGCAGGGGCGTCTTCGCCAGCATCGCCCTGATCATCTTCCGAGATAATCCGGCGGATAGAGGCGAGAATTTCCTCCATCGTGGGTTCTTGTTGAGATTCTTGTTCTGACATAGATCTAACCTAATTGTTTTCGTTGGCCGAACCGCAATTTGCTCTTCTAAAGGTATAACATGGCAATTCTATGATGCATATGCCCTGAGTCGGCCCCCGAGGCGCAACTCCTTCACAGCATTAATCATTCGTGTCATAGCCAATCAGCTTATTGCGCACATCTTTGTAATTTTTGATTGGATCATAGAGATCAACCGCAAGGCCTAGATTTTCGGCGGTCAACTGGCCTGTTGCAGCGAGCAACTGATAGGCCGCGACATATTCGTCCCGCTCGGTGCGCACTAACGCAACCTGCGCATCCAACAATTCCTGCTCGGCATCCAGAACATCCAATGTGGTGCGTGAGCCAACTTGCGCCTCTTGCCGGACCCCTTCATAGGCGATTTCGTTGGCCCGGACTTGTTCGCGGTCCGAGATAATCGCAGCCCGCGCGGCTTTGAGATTTTCCCAGGCATTGGTTGCCGCCTGCACCGCTTGGCGCTGCGCTAAAGATGTCTGTAAACGCGTGGCGCTATGGGTATGTTTTGCTTGGCGAATACGGGAATACTGCGCGCCGCCTTGATAAAGCGGTATGGTGACGGTTGTGCTGACCGATGACCCGGTGTTTTGAAACTGATCGCGATTGAAATCTTCGCCAGCATTCACTTGACCGCTCAATTCCACAGAGGGCAAGAGACCGCCTTTGGCTTGCGAGACATCATGCTTCGCCGCGTCTTCGCTCTCTTTCGCGCCAATCAGAGATGGATTGTTTTCCAAGGCCATGTTGACGGCCTCATCAAGACTGCTGGGCAGCGCCGGTAAACTTGGCAAAGGATCAAGCGTGCCAGGGGCCTGCCCAACGGTGACCCCATAGCGTGCGCGGCTTTCGGCAAGTGTCGCCTCAGACCGGGTCTTGTTGGATTTCGCTAAACTGAGACGCGCTTCCGATTGCGCCACATCTGTGCGAGTGATTTCCCCGACGCGGAAACGATCCTGCGAGGCTTCGAGCTGACGCCCCAGCACCTGCACGTTATTGCTGTTCAATTGAACGGTCGCTTCGTCCCGGATGACGTCGCTATATGCTGTGACGGTATCAAGCAAAACTTGCTGTTCGGTGCTCCAAAGGCTCGCGCGGCCGGCCCGGATACGGGCATCGGCGCCGCGTTTGGCATTCAATGTTTGAAAGCCGCGAAACAAGGGCTGAGACACTGTGACACTGCTGGAGTATGAGTTCACATCCGTCTCTGTTGTGGTCGGCGGGAATGTGACAATATCGCCAAGAGATGCGCTCTGACGGCGATTGATCGAACGTGTCGCCGTTCCGCTGAGCGTCACTGTCGGGCGCCACCCGGCACGGGCCTGGTTGGTGCCTTCATCGGTGGCCCGCAAACGCGCCCGCTCCGCCAATAAAGTTGGATTGCCGTTATAGGCAGCAATGAGTGCATCAGTGAGCGATTCCGCATTGACCTGGGTTCCTCCCAGAAAAAATGCAGCACAGGCAACATGACTGAATAAACGGAATGATTTGCGACGCATAATGTTCTAACTCCAATCGGTCTTTCACCGGCGTAAGCTGCGGTTTCGGCCTTATGTCACCCTTAAAGGTCTCGGCAATGGGCAAGGAAAATCCGTGTTTTCTTGGGTGCATCTGGATTTACCCGTGATGCCGCCCACCCTTTGCGGAACTTGATTTAAAAGTGATTCCCACGCTTTCGCATTAAAATCGTTAACTGGTAAAAGAAGTCTTAAAAAACAAAGGCCTCAGCTTTCCGAAACCCCTCTAAAACAGGCACTTGCGCGTCAAAGACATCCATATAGCCGACCGTCTCTCCGCGCTCATCCCCCGCTTTGGTGTAGACACGCCCATGGCCCCCATGGTCATCGGCGTCATTTTCAAAAATGCACACCAACCGTCCCCCAACCCGCAGTTGATCGAACAAGGCGGTGGGCACCTGTTCAACCGCCCCATTGATAAAGATGACGTCATAAGGGCCCTGATGCGGCACGCCTTCTATGAGATCAGCCGTCACCACAGCGGCGTTATCGATCCCCAAATCTGTGAGCAAGGTTGTCGCGTCTTCGGCCAAGGTGTCATCGGTCTCAACCGCCACAACCGCTGACGCCAATGCGGCAATGACGGCGGTGGAATACCCTCGGCCACAGCCTAAATCGAGCACAACATCGCCGCTGCGGACCTGCGCCGCGTGCAACAGCTT
>JANQLI010000152.1 GCA_028280675.1 Alphaproteobacteria bacterium | reverse complement strand
CGGATACCGCGTGGTGTCGAACCAAAACGGTTTATCAACGCGCCGCGTCAGCTCGTCCCGCAATGTGCGGTCAAGCACTGAAAAGAAGGACGCGTTTTCTGCTGTGGGAAGCTTCTGATCTTCATCAATCGAGATGCTGAGGTTGGTTGTTTGAATCGCGATCTCTTGCAGATTGCGCATCTCCGGATAATTTTCATAGAGCTCAATGATCAGCGCGATGTCGCCCGCCACACTTTCCGATAAACGCCGCGTCACCGTATCCCAATGCCGTTCGAAGAAAATATACGTGACGATACATTGCGTAATCACCACCGGCGCGACAATAATCAAAATAGACCGGGCAAAAAGCCGCCTCGGCATAACTTTTTTGATCTGATGGGCGAGCCATTGAATGGGATTGGTGCTATGCGTTTCGGGGCTAAGAACAAGTTCCGGCTCAGGCTTATAGGGATCGTCTTCGATCTCCGCATCCATGATGCTTAAGCTTTGTCTGTCATCGACACTTGCCATAAAATGTGTGCTCTTATCCGTTCATTGCGGGTCAGTCGGGGACTAACATATAGCCTTTTCCGCGCACTGTTTGAAGATAACGCGGAATTTTAGGATTACGCTCAATTTTTTTACGCAAGCGTGTGATTTGGACATCCACAGAGCGCTCTAAGCCGGTGCCGGTTTGCTCACTCAGTTCAAGGCGGGTGAAGGCTTTGCCGGGTGCGCCTGCGAGAACACGTAATAAGGCGATTTCCGCTGTGGTGAGTTTCACCAACTCGTCATCTTGAGTCAGCTCGCCCCGTTCCATATTAAACACAAACGCCCCCATTGTGATGTCCACCACCTCTTCAACGGCTGTTTGCGCGCGCTTCATGATGGAGCCAATGCGCAACAGCAGTTCACGCGGTTCAAACGGCTTGGCGAGATAATCATCGACCCCGAGTTCCAGTCCGGCAATGCGGTCTTCAGGCTCGCCGCGCGCGGTCAGCATCAGGATGGGAACATCTGAGTCTTTGCGCAGATCAGCCGCAAAATCTAACCCGCTTTCACCGGGCATCATCACATCCAGCACCAATAGATCGAAGGTGAGACCTTGCAATTTTTTACGAGCATCGGCGGCATCTTGCGCCGTGCTGATGCGATAGCCGTGCTCCATGAGATAGCGCTTGAGCAGGCTGCGAATGCGCGTGTCATCATCCACGATCAACACGTGCGGTGTGGTGGAATCAATGTGCTGGGCTGCGTTGCTCATCTTACCTGCCAAGAAAGGCGAATCATCTCATGCAACTTTAGCAAAGTCTTCCCCAAGACGACTCCTGCTTTTTTTCGGATCAATCGCGTTTAATCGATTTTAAGATACGCTCGCGTTCATCCGCATTAATCAATTGCTCAAGCACTTTGCGATACCCGGCCACGGCTTCCGGGCCCGCTTCCCGATAGGCGCGAGCGACCCGCGCGCGTTGCGGGGCGGACAGTTCTTGTTCGAGGGCGCGTCCTTTTTCGGTCAGATAAAGCAGGCGTTGACGGCGGTCTTGTGTGCCGGTTTGTTGATCAATGAAGCCGTCCTCGACCAATTGTTTCAAAACCCGGCTCAAGCTTTGTTTGGTGATGCGCAGGATTTTGAGAAGTTCGGCCACTGTCATGCCGGGCGTGCGGCCAACGAAATGGATGACGCGATGATGGGCGCGCCCAAAGCCATAGGTTTTCAGGATGTCATCCGGGTCTGCGGTAAAATCGCGATAGGCAAAAAACAAAAGCTCAATACCGGCGCGCAGCTCGCTTTCCCTTAAGTAAAGCGGATCGCTTCCCGATTTGGCTTGTGTAAATTTTACGTCAGGCATGTTGACGTATTTTAAACAAAATGATACAAACCGCAAGCTTTATAGAGAAGAAAATGTCCCGCATAGGACCTTTTTTAAACGATCCGACCGAAGCTGACTTTGCGAAGATGTGTTCGGCGCTGCACACGTAGGATGGGTGTGAGAGATGTCTGGTATCCCGTTTGATCAATTGGATGGTTATATCTGGTTCAATGGTGCGTTTGTCGAATGGACAGAGGCCAAAATCCATGTGCTGACACATGGGTTGCATTATGGCTCGTGCGTGTTTGAGGGCCAGCGCATGTATGCTGGCAAAATCTTCAAATTGCGCGAGCATACCGAACGCCTGTTTTTCTCTGCCGAGACGCTTGGCTTTGCGATTCCTTACACGATGGATGAAATTGACGAAGCTTGTATTGAACTCGGCAAGAAGCAAGGGTTCACAGATGCCTATTATCGTCCGGTGGCGTGGCGCGGCAGCGAAATGATGGGTGTGTCTGCGCAGCAGAACACGATCAATGTGGCCATCGCGGCGTGGGAATGGCCATCTTATTTTGCGCCGGAAGAGCGCCTCAAAGGAATCCGTCTTGATATTGCTGAATGGAAACGGCCCTCACCGGAAACCATTCCCTGTAAAGCTAAAGCGGCTGGTCTTTATATGATCTGCACTTTGTCCAAACATGCCGCGGAAGCCAAAGGCTATGCGGATGCGTTGATGTATGATTACCGCGGCCATATTGCCGAATGCACCGGCGCGAATGTGTTTTTCATCAAAGACGGTGTGATTCATACGCCGACGCCGGATTGTTTCTTGGATGGGATTACCCGCCGCACGGTGATCGATCTTGCCCGTGCGCGCGGCTATGAGGTGATTGAGCGCGCGATTATGCCGGAAGAAATGGCTGACTTTAGTGAGTGCTTCATCACCGGGACAGCGGCGGAAGTCACGCCGGTCTCCGAGATCGGCCCATACACCTTTACCCCAGGTGAGATCTCGAAACATCTTTTGGAAGATTACGATCACGCCGTGCGCGCGCATGCGGCGGTGGAGGCTTAATCATGTCTGTTGAACTGTCACTCAACCTTCACGACATTACCCGGCTTGACCGGGTGAACCAGTTAGGATTGTAAATGTTTGATAGTCTTACCTGGTTCCCCCGCCTTCGCGGGGGACGTCGTGACTGTTTTTGATTCATATTGGTGTTTTCTCTCAAGCGAGAATGTAATATTCCGCTCTACTTTTCCCACTTCTTCAGCGCATCGCTATCACTGATCCGGGCATCGACCCAGCGGTCCCCTGCGCTGGTCTCTTCGCATTTCCAGAAGGGGGCCCCAGTTTTGAGGTAATCCATCAAATAAGACGCGGCGTCGAACGCCGCTTGCCGGTGACTTGAGGCCGTCAGCACCAAGAC
>JANQLI010000151.1 GCA_028280675.1 Alphaproteobacteria bacterium | reverse complement strand
AAAGCCATAAACCCGGCAAAGACGGTGACCGCGCCGGTCGGTACCAGCACGCGCCATGAGGTCAGCAGGCGTTTCTTTGTCTCGTTCTCTGGGGGGATCATGTGGGGGGCTGTATCTGTACGTGTCATCTCTGAAAACTCCTTCTCTAAGATGTTAGTGAAAGTCGCGCGGTCCTCCTCAACAGCCCCTTCGAGCAGGTCGCGCACCAGGATAAAGTGGCGTAATTTCTCTTGCAGCGCCGCGTCATCTGCGATAGCGGCTTCGACAGCGGCGGCCTCATGATCGGGCAGCTCGCCATCGGCATAGGCCATCAGCGTGATGTCATCAATGTGCGGCATTGTTTGTCTGTCTCCTTAATTTAAAAAATCATTAGGCTTGATGCCCAAATGATTGCTGAGTTTACTGCGGCAGCGGCTGAGCCGTGATTTCACATTGGCGTTGGAAATGTTTAACTGCGCTTCCATTTCCGCATAGGTGTAGCCAAGTCCGGCGAGGGCAAGAATTTTTTGGCAATCGGTGCCAAGGGCGCCGAGCGCTTGACGCACTTCGCGTTCTTTTGCTTTCCATTCCGGGGCCGTACTTGCGCTTGTGTCTTCGGCCAATTGCATGCGGATGTCGTCTTGAATTTCAGCGGATGATTTTTGCGTCCAATTCAAAAAGGTGTTGCGCAAAATGGTGCAGGACCAAAAGAAAAGCGCATCATCATCATGTTGATGCGTCTCTGGGTGTTGCTCTCTATAGTCGATACGTTGTTGCATAAAACGCTCTTTGTGTTCCCAGGATTTGCGCAATGTTTCCGCCGATAAGTCGTCAGATGAAAATGCGGCATTGCGGAACCCAAGGCCTTTTGCGATTTGCCGCCGCGCATAGGCGAGCAGTCGCGGCTGCACACGTGTCAACGCCTCTCCGAAATCCCACTCATCGTTACTTTGCGGTGTCTCTAAAATGGCGGCGGTTCCCATATCAACATTCACTGGCGTTTCGTCACTCACTTGGCTGCGTTCAAAGAGGAGAACAGCTAGGTCAGCAAAAGGTTGCACAACATTATTCTGTTTCCGAACTTTTTTATATGTATTCGTTCGAAATCATCAGAATGATGAGAGAATTTGCCCTTGATACGGCTTGGTTAAGGCGGCTTTAAGGCATCCATAGTGAGGGTTTGTAATGACCGGTGCAGGTGAGCGCTTCGTAAGGTCATTAGATGAAACGGAAAACATGCATTTATTTTTTACGCTCTTTGTTTTCCGTAAGATAAATATCGGAGAGACTTAAGTCTCAGAGCTGTTTCAGCTTTGAAGGCTTTGGGGGGAAATTATGTTGCTAAAGAAATTTTTTATCGTTGGCGCGGTCGCCATTCTTTATATTGGCATGCCGGGTGCTTATGCCGATGAGATTTATCCCAACATCAGTGGTGAATTGAGCCCGGACGAAGACGATTGCTCATCCATCATCGCATGTACACCAGGTGTGTCACTTGATTTAACCTATACCGGCGAGATATGGCGGAACACCAAGGGCGGCCTTCGCCGCGATACGCGCTATCTCGACAATCTCGATATTCAGCTTGAAGTCGATATGGAAGAAGTGTTCGGTTTGTCCGGCGGCACCTTTTTTGCGTATGGTCTTCTCAACAATGGTGAAGAGTTTAGTGCCGATGTTGTCGGTGACGCCCAAGTCGTCAGCAATATTGATGCGCCTTACGCCCTTCGCGTCTTAGAGCTTTGGTACCAGCAAAATTTTCTTGATGACCGACTCTCCTTTTTGCTCGGCCTGTGGGATCTCAATTCTGAATTTGACGCCAATGATACCGGCTCGCTCTTTATCAACAGTTCGCATGGTATCGGTGCGGAAATTGCCCAGACCGGGGAGAATGGGCCATCGATTTTTCCCGTCACCTCATTAGCATTTCGGGCGGCGTGGAAAGCGACCGACACACTTACGTTGAAAGCGGCTGTCTTGGATGCTGTGCCGGGTGATCCAGATAATTTTTCGAAAACAACGATCGATTTGAGTGACGATGAGGGTGCGTTGACCGTCGTTGAAGCAAGTTACGAGAACGAGGGAACCAAAATAGCTGGTGGTTATTGGGTGTATTCAGGCGACTTTGATCACTTGACGAAAACCGGTGGGATGGGCATGCCTTTGCGGGAAGATGGAAATGATGGCTTTTACGTTCTCGCCGAACAAAAGGTTTTCAGTGAGGCGGACGATCCAGATCAGGGTCTTTCGGTTTTCGCCCGTTACGGTGTAGCAGACGACGATTTTAATCAGTTCAAAAGTTATGCGGGATTAGGGGCTGTCTATACAGGCCTGTTTCCAGGTCGCGATGAGGATCAGATTGGATTCGCCATGGCGCTGGCGGAAAACGGATCGCCTTATAAGCGCGCCTTGGCTATGAGCAGCAGTTTTGCGGATAGCCGTGAGGTCAATCTTGAACTGACCTATCGTGCCCAGATCACGCCTTGGCTGGCGCTTCAGCCGGACATCCAATACATTATCAATCCTGGAACGGACCCGGCACTGGATGACGCGTTGGTTGTTGGTTTGCGGGCTGAGATTTCATTAGGTTTGTTCTAAATCACGTTGCAAAGCGGAAATGCATCACGTCGCCATCGACGACGGTATAGTCTTTGCCTTCGAGGCGGGTTTTGCCCGCCTCTTTTGCGCCTTGCTCGCCGTTATGGGCGATGAAATCATCATAAGAGATGGTCTCTGCACGGATAAACCCTTTTTCAAAATCGGTGTGGATAACGCCTGCCGCCGCCGGTGCTTTTGTGCCATTGGTGATGGTCCAGGCGCGGGTTTCTTTGGGGCCGCAGGTAAAGTACGTTATCAGATTGAGAAGGTCATAGCCTTCTTTGATCAAACGATTGAGCCCCGGCTCGCTTAAACCTAATTCACCAAGATATTCACGGCGCTCGTCGTTATCGAGTTGCGCAAGCTCTTCTTCAATCTTTGCGGAAATGACCACCACACCCGCGCCTTCTTTGGCGGCGTAGTCTTCAACCTCTTTGGAAAAGGCATTCCCTGTGGCGGCGGATTCTTCATCCACATTACAGACATAAAGAACGGGCTTGCTGGTGAGCAATTGCAAAGCGCGAAACTCGGCCTCTTCCTCATCACTGACCTCTGTCAGGCGCGCCGGTTTGCCATCTAGCAAGAGGGGCAAGATCCGCTCAATCAAGGCAATGGTGGCTTTCGCTTCTTTGTCTTGGCCTTTGGCTTTTTTCTCAAGGTTGGGGAGCCGTTTCTCCAGACTTTCCAAATCCGCCAGCATCAATTCGGTTTCGACTGTGTGGGCGTCGTCAATCGGATTAATGCGGCCTTCGACATGGGTGATGTCGTCATCTTCAAAACAGCGCAGCACATATATAATGGCATCGACTTCGCGGATATGGGCGAGGAATTGGTTGCCGAGGCCTTCACCTTTGGAGGCGCCGCGCACCAGCCCGGCAATGTCGCAAAAGGTTTGCCGGGTCGGGATGATCTCTTTAGATGCGGCGATCACAGCCAGTTTATCGAGGCGCTCATCAGGGACCGCGACTTCTCCTACATTGGGCTCAATTGTGCAGAACGGATAGTTCGCCGCTTGCGCCGAGGCGGTTTGCGTAAGCGCATTAAAGAGGGTGGATTTGCCTACATTTGGCAAACCAACGATGCCGCTTTTAAACCCCATACTCTTTACTCCTGCTCAGGTTTTTTGTCTTGAGCATTTTTCTTAGTGTTGCGATCCGCCTCGGGATTGGTGATCAAAAATACTTTGTTCATAAAGCTGGCGTCATCGCCGCCTGTCAAAAGAGGCGCTGCTTGGCCAATGGCGTCAAGCAATGGGTCAAGCCAAACATGGTCGGCTTTGGCAAAATCGCGCAGCACATATCCACTGACCGCATCCTTATGCCCTGGATGCCCAATGCCAAGCCGTACGCGGCGAAAGTCTGCGCCGATATGGGCTTTGAGAGATTTGAGACCATTGTGTCCGGCCAGGCCGCCGCCTTTTTTGACCCGCACTTTTCCAGGCGCAAGGTCGAGCTCGTCATAAAACACCACAACGTCATCAAGCGGAATTTTGTAAAAGCGCATGGCTTCGGCGACCGCGCGGCCGGAATCATTCATATAAGTGGTTGGTTTGAGAATGAGCGCTTTTTCGCCGCCCAAACGCCCTTCCATGGCCAGACCTTGGAAGCGCGCGCGCTCAGCGGCAAAG
>JANQLI010000106.1 GCA_028280675.1 Alphaproteobacteria bacterium | reverse complement strand
CTTCGGCATCGTCCTCGTCTGCGTTTTCATAAGCATGACATTTTTTGATCAGCCAATTGCCCTCTTCCTTGGCAAAGTCATGACGCCTTTCGCACTCGACGTTTGGGATGAAATCACGGATCTCGGAAAGGCAGATTTCTATGCTTACACGGCATTGACCTTATGGATTGGTGGCCGTGCGCTCATGCTTTGGACAGCGCCTCATCCCATCGCCACGTGGTATCAGAGCATCGCCAGGCTTGGAGCGTTTAGTGCCGCCGCTTTCGCTTTCTCTGCCCTTATTATACACAGCATGAAATTTATCTTCGGACGCATTAGACCGAAAGACCTCATCCAGCATGGCGAATACGGCTTTCAATATTTCAGCGCCGACTGGTCATACAATTCTTTTCCGTCGGGCCATTCTCAAACAGTGTTCGGGGTGGCCGCTATTCTTGCCTATCTCTTTCCACGATGGTGGTGGGCCTTTTTTATTCCCGCCATACTCATCGCAGGCAGCCGTATGGCCGTGCATGCGCATTATCTCAGTGATGTGATTATGGGGTCCTACATTGGACTGGTCTGCGTGATCTTTGTGAAAGAAAAGTGGTTCAAGGACATTGAGCAGACCGATTACCGCCCACCGGGTTTTGCCAAAACATCATCTGCAGAAAAAAGTGAGGCATAACGCATGACTCTGCAGACATCGGCAACGGATCAATCTCTCTGGCAAACGGCATCCTTTCAACACGCCGTTCTTGTTGTCGGTGCGATCACCCTCACACGAGTCATTCTGCTCTTTCTCTCCCCGTTCAACTTAGGCGGCGATGAAGCCCAATATTGGGACTGGAGCCGCAATCTTGACTTCGGTTATTATTCTAAACCCCCCATGATTGCCTGGCTGATCCGCCTTGAAACATCCGTATGCGGCTCAAGTGAAGCTTGCATCCGAATTGGGTCGCCGTTCTTACACATGGGAACGAGCTTGGTGCTCTTTGCGCTTGTGTATCGTATGGGATTAGAACGCCTCGCCTTTTGGGTCGCTATTGCATTTATCACATTACCGGCCGTTTCCTTTTCGTCAGGTCTTGTGTCAACCGATGTGCCGCTGTTGTTTTTCTGGGCGTGGGCGCTTCTCTGCCTCTACGCTTTGCTTGAAACACAACACAAGAGATGGGCTATCGGCCTTGGCATTGCTCTTGGCCTCGGTTTCCTCTCTAAATACGCCATGGTCTATTTCGTGCTATGTTTAGCGCTTTTTCTCATCGTGAGCGCACCAGACCGCTGGCTTTTACGCAAACCACATATCTGGATCAGCGGAGGAATAGGATTGCTTTTCTTACTGCCTAATCTCCTGTGGAATGCAAAGAATGGCAACCCGACGATCAAACACACCGGCGACAATGCCAATTGGGGCGCGGAGCTCTTCAATCTTGAAAGTCTTGCCGATTTCTTTGTCGATCAGCTCGGCATCTTTGGCCTTTTCTTCTTTCCAATTTTGATATGGGTTGCAGGCTCCCTTATACGCAGCATAATCAATCACCGCCACATCGACCGGAATTTTCTTATACTCCTCTGTTTCTCACTTCCCATTGTCACTATCGTCATGGTGCAAAGCTTTATCTCACGCGCCAACGCCAACTGGGCGGCGGCAACATATGTGGCGGCGACAGTTCTTGTGGTTCTCTGGCTGCTGCAAAAACAAAAACGCACACTCTTCTATGTTGCGCTTGCGACGAATGTCGCCGTGGGTGTCTTTCTCTACACACTCAGCCTGAGCCCAGCATTGATTGAAGCCACCAATATGGGAAACGCCTTTAAACGCGTGCGGGGATGGGATGTGATTGGTCAGCATGTTGTAGAGATCGCAGCAGAAACGAAAAGCGAGATCATACTTGTCAATGATCGCCTTATACTGACTGAGCTCTTGTATTATGCACAAGACACCGATGCATCATTCCGCATTTGGGACCAGGACGGTTATGTGCAAAATCATTATGAAATGGTCATGCCGCATTCGAATATAACAACAGAGACTGTTCTGTTAGTGGCGCGCTACAAAGATCCAGAGGATATACTTCAAAGCTTCGAAAAGACCCAAGAAATTGGCATTTTCGAAATACCTGTCAGTGAAAACCGCACACGCAAAATTCATCTGTACCGGCTAGAGGGATATAATGGATAATCAGACCACCCCTCCCATCGCACGTGATGTGCAGCTTAGCCGTACTTGGTTTGCCGCATTGGCGCTTTGCGCCCTTGGGTTTGTGACCGCCATTATTTGGGTATCCTTCCCAACGATTGACTTGACCATCTCCAGCCTCTTCGCAAATGGCGATGGAGATGGCGCATTGCGTTTTAACTTACGTCAACACCCTATAGCGAAGTTTTTGAATGATGTGATTGATGAAGGGGGCGCTATATTAGTGATGTTTGTCTTGCTGGGTCTCTTCATCACCAGCCTCACACGCCGCCCTTTTGTGCAAATTCGCTTGCGGCAATATTGGTTTTTACTGCTCTCCCTCATCACAGGGCCAGGGCTCGTGGCTAATGCGTTATTCAAAGAATATTGGGGCCGCGCCCGCCCGCGTGATGTCGAATTTTTTGGCGGCGATAAACTTTTCACCCCGCCATTGATGGTTACAGACCAGTGCAATACGAATTGCTCATTCGTATCAGGGGATGCGTCACTTGCGTTTACGATGCTGGCCTTTGCGCTCGTTATGCCCGCCAACCGGCAGCGATGGGTTCTTCTTGCAGTTGCTTTTGGAATCCTCATTAGTGTGACACGCATTGTCCAAGGTGCCCATTTCCCCAGCGACACCCTGTTTGCCGGAATCTTTATGTCTCTTTCAATCTTGCTGGTCTATATGATTGTGATCGAAAAACGTTGGGGCGTGAGTGCTGTCCTCGAAAACCTATGGAGCAAAATAAGCCGCAATCTCCAAAAGGGATGTCGCGTTGTCAATGAACGATTAGGCGTAACGTCAATCTGGACACAGTTTGGACTGACACATCGCACCGCATCAATGGATCATGCCATCTTTGCAAAAGATGAAGCCTGGAAGCAGCGTATTAAAGTCTTTTTCAAAGCATCCCTCGAAGATGTCGAAGCGCGCAAACGGGATAGAACAGCCAACCACAATGACTAATCACAACGGTCTGTTTTTCAGACGTAAGTAAAGAGTCAGAGCATACAGGAAGAAAAACAGTCCAATATAAAACTCTTGAATCTCCTGATAGTACCGTGTAGGCAAATTAAAAAGCGGGCCAAGTGATATATCGAGATTTGCTTGGATGCGATCTGGAAGACGCGGCAAAAATGTCAAGAGTGCTACAGGAATCATCTGCGGTGTTGGCATCAGCCACGCAACTATTGGATAGGATCTGAGAGATGCGAATTTACCCTTACGATAAAGCCAGGGCATAATCACACCAAAGAGCAAAATTACGATGCTGATGATGGCACGTGGTTTTTGATCCAAAACACGCTCAGCCATATTGTGTAAATTGGTTTCATTTTGCTTGTTGAGATCAACAACCCACTCCGGTGTGCCCCATCCGAAAAAATGCTGCCCCCACGACGCTTCTTCCCCAGCGACAAAAACAGCCACACCCGCAAAAACAAGAAACAGCGGCCGCAACCAATGGCCCGCAAATGCTGCCCGTTGCCGATATAACAATATCCCAACAAAAGCTGCCCCAAGAAACCATAGTGTCGTAAGATTTTCACCCAGCCCAAGTTCGTGACGAATAACCCACTTTTGAATAACCGGATCAAACCAGTTCGATGCCAAGACAACCACATAAAAGATAACGGGCACCCAAAGCCATAACCATTTGGATAAGGGCGCACCGGATGTCTGAAATGCAGGAGCATGATCATTTAGATGAAACAAGAGTTTTCTTAGAAAACTACTACCCTCAGATTTGAATGAATCACTTAAACCCATGGTTTTAGACCTTCAATAAATAATCATTTAAGTTTCACCTATTTAACATAAATTTGTCAAAAATCATACGGGCTAGTAAATCAGGTGAAAAAACTCTAAGAGTAAAGACCGTGGGTAAGAAACCTGGGATTGCAACTAAGACAAGTGAGCTGACACGAGAACGGATAAAAGATGATGCGGGATTTGTTTCAAAATATGTTTGGGTTACACGCTTACAGAGTCTTTTCCCAAACCTATAATTCATTACGTCGACTCGTGAGTCCAAAAATCGAACCCGAGGAAGTATTCTTGAGCCAGTTCGTGAAATACGGACATATAGCTTTTGAAATAGGCGCCAATTACGGGCAATATTTGCGCAGACTCTCACCTCTTGTTGGGAATGAGGGAAAAGTTTTTGCCTTTGAACCGGCAGGGATTACGTTTGAATGCCTAAAACGGAATACGCGCTTGTTAGGAATTACAAACGCTTCACTGCACCGTATTGCACTCAGCGATCAATCCGGTGAACAAACTTTACACACCCCAGTGAAGAAAAAAGGCAATATTGCTATTGCTCAAGCATCACTTGCGGCAGACCCCGACCTCAAAGTGCTCGACGAAACATGTAAAACAGAGACATTAGACTCTTTTGTGTTCAATAACGAGATAGAGCAAATCGACTTTATACGTTGCGATGTGGAAGGGCATGAGTTGAGCGTACTGAATGGAGCCAAACGCACTATTGAACGTTTCCGCCCTCCAATGCTCATAGAAATTCATCCTAATATGCTCACTCGGCTAGGGCATACCTTTAAAGAAGTCGAAACATACTGTCGCGAACGAGGTTATACATTCCATGTAGTAGAAAATGGCAGATTGAAACAGATTACCTCTTTCAGGGAGAGTGAGGAGGTTATGAATGATGGTAATGTTTTTTTTATTCCAAGCCCTAAACAACATTCTCCACAGGGCAGTCAAATTAATATCATATAACTAAACTGACTTTCACCTTGGCTTATTAATTAATACTAACGAATAACTACGGGGATCAAATGCGTATCTTAAAAGTTATCGGGAAAGGCTTGGCTGGGCTTTTGGCGCTCATCCTGCTCTTTATGGGCGGCACCTATCTCTCGGATCCCATCAAATTTGGGCGCTTTTATTCCGCATTTATCTATTTCCCCGTGCTCAGCACCAAAGATGACTGGTGGACCCCGCAAGCATTGGTGAAGGGTGTCGAGAATCCTGCCCCTCTTCCGGTTGCACGTTCCGATGAACTGACAATTCATCCGCAAGCCTTTGACGATATTGAAGCCTGGCTTGAAGATAAAAATTCGATTGGCCTCATCGTCGCGCACCGCGGAAAGATCCAATATGAAAAATATTGGCCTGGCTTTGACGCATCGACCATCAGTGACACTGCCTCCATGCACAAATCTCTTATGGGATTGATGTTCGGGTTTGCTTTGCGCGATGGCGACATCCCCTCCCTTGATGAACCAGTGAAAACCTATCTCACCGAATGGGCCAATGATCGCCGCGGCGACATCACCATTCGGCAAATGATGGAGCATACGAGCGGATTAAACATCGATCCTTTCTCAATGAATCCTTTCTCACGGACAGCCGAATTGTTTTACGGGAGTAATATTGAAAAATTAGTTTTGGACACGGAGCTCGCCGAAGACCCCGGCACACGCTTTCAATACGCCAGCGTGAATTCGCAATTGCTCGGCATTATCCTTGAGCGCGCGACGGGGATGAAGCTCAATGAGTATGAATCGAAACATATCTGGCAACCGCTTGGGGCAAAGGATGCAAACCTGGTGCTTGACCGTGAAGGCGGCATGGCGCGGACCTTTTGCTGCTTTCGCGTTGAAATGCGCGAATGGATCCGCTTCGGCAACATGCTGATCAACGGTGGAAAAGTTGGCGAGGCGCAAATCATTCCCGCAGACTGGCTGCAAGAATGGCAGGCCCCAAGCGCAAAGAACCCGCAATATGGCAAACAGGTCTGGCGCGGGACGGATTTTGTGGGCGATCGCACCTATCATGACAAAACATCGCTGATAATCCCCCATAATGAACCCATGCTTGCCGATGATCTGATTTATTTCGATGGCGCGAATGGTAATCGCCTTTATGTCATCCCCTCCAAAGAACTCGTGATCGTTCGCACCGGTAATTTCAACATGAATTGGGAAGAGAGCTTCATCCCAAACACACTCATTCGCAATATCAGCAATGTGATCCCGGCGTCTGCACAGAAAGGCGATCTCCCGCCCATCCCGCCGGAGGATGAACTGTTCTGGTGGCGCTATGCGAATTTACCAGACGATATTTTTGAGCCTCCCATGGATTGGTATGAACCATATGAAAACATCGTTGGGGTGGATGATGCGCCGTTCTTTGACAATGCCACAGAGCAAACCATTGATGTCACAGCCCTCAATGCAGCAGAGACTTATGCGAAAAACCATAACTCTACCGCCTTTGTCGTGATGCATAAGGGGAAAATTGTCCGTGAAAGTTACTGGGACGGTTATAGCCGCGACAAAACCTTTAGCTCCCATTCGATGAACAAAACGGTTACCGCGCTCGCCATTGGCCTGGCCCTGGATGAAGGATTGATTGCAAGTGTCGATGACCCGGTTGAAAAATATTTACCACGCGCCAAAGGCACGCCTTTCGGCGGACGCACGATCCGACATCTGCTGACGATGTCGAGCGGCGTCGAACATCTCGCGCCTATTTTCGAACCCAATGCCAAAGTGGTTCAACTCGCCTGGGGGACCAATACGATCGACACAGCGCTCACGCTCGAAATGGATAAAGAGCCGGAGACAGAATTTAATCACGAAAACGCTAATCCTCTTCTCCTCGGCGCCATTGTCAGCGAGGTAAGCGGCCAGCGTTATGCGGATTTTGTCTCAGAGATGCTGTGGCAACCATTGCAAGCCCGCACGGCCACACTCTTTCTTGATCAAGATGGCGGCACACCGCACACCGATTGCTGCCTGCTCAGTAAACCCACAACATGGATACGCATCGGTGAAATGTTCCGCAATGGTGGGCGGGTTGGCGATCAACAAATTATTTCAGAGGCCTATCTGAAAGAGATGCTCACCCCATCAAAAGCAAACCCCAATTACGGATTTCAAATCTGGCTCGGCACAGAACATGTCGAGACACGCATGTACCGGGAAGGCCAACCTTTTGGTAATACGCATTCTGAACTATTCGCAGCCGATGATGTCATTTATATGGATGGATATGGCCATAAAAGGGTGTGGATTATTCCATCCAAAGAGCTGGTGATTATGCGGCTTGGCTTTATCGATCGTACCTTTGATGAAGCGTTTATTCCGAATACGATCATAGCCGGAGTACAATAAAATCGCTGCTCTTGCCAGAAAGAGCGCCTCACCGTATTCTATCTGCAAGGGTGAGATGAGGATTTGAGGATGCGTATCACGTCAGTTGGACCATTGGTTGTGGGGGGTCTTCTTTTAACGGCCTGTGCGGGTGTGGACGCACCTGCGGAATATATCAACACGGAACGGGGATGTGATAGTGACCTCCCCTCTGTTCCCATCACCGCTTTTGAGCGTGAACGCAACACGATGAATACAGGATCTGTGATCCCCCTCAGCACAGTTGATCCTGTGTATCCAAAAACTGCGGAAGCGAAAAAGCTCGAAGGGTGGGCGTTGATCCGTTTCGATATTCGCGAAGATGGACGCGTGCAGAATCCCAAAGTCGCCTTATCGGAACCCGGCACCTTGTTTGACAGCGCCGCGCTTAATTCAATTCGGCAGTGGACATTCTCTCCACTGGAACGCGACGGACGCGCAGTGAAACAGCCCAATCAAGAATACGTCATCACCTTTTGCCTCGATTAAGCGCAACAAAAAAGCCCGGCATAAACCGGGCTTTTCAAACCTTATAGGTTGACATTATTCCGCAGCTAGACGTTCCTGCACTTGATCCTTTTGGACAAGGGGTACAGCATCAAGTACCCAGCTCTTACTTTCACGCCGTCCAGGGCATGGGATCGCCATCGCAACTTTCCCCAAATTTGCTTTTAGAGCGGGCACATCAACACGCCAGCCATTTTGTTCCCATTCTTTATTCCATTCACGGAATCGAACAACAGGTTTATCTGAGGGCACGAGAATTTCTTTGGTATTGGTTTCCGGTGTTTGCACCGGATCAAGCTCCAGAAGAATATTGATGTCTTCTTGCGCAACACGCATGTTTTGCGCTTTAACCGCTTCATCATGTTCGGGTTCCGTCATAAAGCTGCGGTAATTGATAAAGAAGATCCGCGTTTTGCCATCATCCACCGGGGCTTCGAAGAAATACTGGTGGATCTTCGCTTCTTCTGAAAACTGAATCCACGTGATCAGCACATTCGGTCCGTGATGACCGGACCCCGCTTTCAGATCGACAGACAACTCTTTCGAAAACTCAGTCGCATCATCATCTTGATTTTTAAAATTCACCATGAAGTGAGACCCCCATGGATCGTCAATCACGTCAAACGTCTGACCAAAAATGCTTGGCGACCCTTGCGCGGTATGGACAAATTCATTGTGTGCTGGATCAAGACCATTTTCCATTGACCGCTCATAATGGTAATCCACGTCCAAGATCATGACTTCGCTTCCACGCCAAGCATTATCGCCATCTTCGGGAATATCATAAAGCGTGGGGCGCTCTTTTTCTGGTAGATCGCCAAGAAACGCAAAAACGATCCCGTAACGCTCTTGCGTTGGGTAAGAATCGACCTTGGCGCGATTGGGTATCTTTGCATCAGAACCCAGTGAGGGGATCAGGGTACAAGCGCCAGACCCGCCAAATTGCCAGCCATGATAGGGGCATTCGACATTGCCATTTTTAATTTTCCCTTTGCCCAAAGACGCCCCGCGGTGAACGCACGTATCGCTGAGCACATGGGCTTTCCCGTCTTCATCACGGAAAGCGACATATTTCAGTCCATAAATATCCGTGCGGAAGGGGGTGTCTGCGGTGATGTCTTCGGATGTCCCAATCGGGTACCAAAAGTTGATATACATATCTGAGGTCCTCTCTCGCTGTGATGCGCATTCCCACCACATGCATACGCGTCGTAATCTCAATTAGATGTCATAAAGGAAGTAAACGACAAAGAAAATGGGCGCCCCATTGGACGCCCATTTAATGGAATCGCTTCGGCGCAACTTAAATATCGCCGGACTCTTTCAGTTTCTCAACGTCATCATCGCTCAGGCCAAGAACATCCTTCAGCACGTAATCGGTATGTTCGCCAAGTTCCGGGCCAGCCCACCGAATGGTGCCTGGCGTCGCAGACATTTTCGGGAAAACGTTCTGCATCTTGAGGTGCCCCACTTCGGGATAGGGCACTTCGGCAATGGCTTCGCGGGCAGCATAATGCGGATCTTCGAGCATTTCCGGTGCGCGGAACACTTTGCCGGCAGGAACGCCATTGTCATCGCACATTGCCAGCACATCTTCGGACGTCATGGTTTTGGTGATGTCATTAATCATATCATCGAGAAGGTCTTGATTTTCACCGCGGGCATTGTGGCTGGAGAAACGCTCATCCTCAAACCATTCTGGATGATTGAGACCCTCCGCAAGACGTTTAAACACCGTATCCTGGTTGGCGCCAATGACCACCATCCCGTTAGATGTTTCGTAAATATTCGAGGGTGCAATTTTCGGCAACTTCGTACCCGTCCGTTCACGGATATATCCGGTGACCTGGTATTCCGTAATCACGCTTTCCATGTTGGCGAGACACGCTTCATAGATAGCGCTATCAACCACCTGACCTTCACCGGTTTTATCGCGGTGATGCAAAGCGGCAAGAACACCTAAACAAGCATAGGTCGCCGCCAAAGTATCGCCAATGGAAATCCCGGCGCGGCTTGGCACACGATCCGGATACCCCATCAAGTAACGCATGCCGCCCATGGCTTCACCAACTGACGCATAGCCTGCACGCGGCGCATAAGGGCCTGTTTGGCCATAGCCAGAAACCCGCACCATAATCAGGCCCGGATTGATCTCTTTGAGAACATCATACCCAAGACCCCAACGCTCCATGGTCCCAGGACGGAAATTTTCCAGCAGCACATCGGCCTCGGCGACAAGCTTCTTCAAGATGTCAGAGCCTTCGGGTGTGCGTAAATTTAAGGTCATGGATTTTTTATTCCGCGCCACAATGGGCCACCACAGGGAACGACCCGCCACTTTGGCTTGGCCCCAATCGCGCATCGGATCGCCGACACCGGGTTGCTCGATCTTGATCACTTCGGCGCCATAATCGCCCAGCAACTGCCCACAATAAGGCCCGGCCAAAAGAACACCCAATTCAATCACACGGATACCTTTGAGAGGTCCCGTATTTTCCACCTTCGCTTCGCTCATGAGACGATCCCATACATTTGAAAAGATTGATCGCAGATCATATCTATAAGTTCGGATAAGGCGAAAGCGACCAGAGACAATCGCTCGCCGGATGTGTGTGCTTAAAGCACGAAGGCCTAGTATACACAAGACGCAGTGCCTTGCGTCCAAGAAGTGGACGGAATCCGGCGTTTTTCACTTCTCTGTGTCTGGACGCCCTCCGTCCATTCAATTAGAACATCCATAAGAGAGAGGCAGAGACAAGGACATAGGTATGAGCAACACCAGAGTGGAAATAGTGGAAGTTGGTTTGCGGGACGGATTGCAAAACGATCCTGCCATGATGGATACAGACACCAAACTTACCTTTCTCGATAAATTGATTGATGCCGGTTTGCGACGTATGGAAGTGGCCTCTTTCGTCAATCCGAAACGCGTTCCGCAAATGGCCGATTCCATTGAGATCATGGGACGCGTACCACGCGATAAGGGTGTGACGTATATTGGTCTTGCCCTCAATGATCGTGGCTTGAGCACAGCGATTGAAACAAAATGCGATGAAGCGAACTTCGTTGTCGTCGCCTCCGACACCTTCGGGCTGCGCAACCAAAACGCAACAGCCGAACAATCCCTTGAGGTGTTCGCGCGCATGGTTGGCGAAACCAAAGGCACCAGCACCAAACCCACCATTACCATTGGGGCCGCCTTTGGGTGCCCCTTTGACGGCGAAGTGCCCGTTGACCGTCTCGCCTGGATCGCAGGAAAAGCGGCCGAACTTGGCGCGCAAGAGATTGGTATCGCCGATACGATTGGCGTCGCCACCCCCTGGGATGTGACCAAGCGGGTCAAGGCCGTGCAAGCGGAAATTGGCGACGTCCCATTGCGGGCGCATTTCCACAACACAAGAAACACTGGCATTGCGAACGCCTTCGCTGCGATTGAAGCGGGTGTGCACATTCTCGACGCCTCCTGCGGCGGCATTGGCGGTTGTCCCTTTGCCCCCAAAGCGACGGGCAATATCGCCACGGAAGATTTGCTCTATATGCTCAACCGGGCAGGCATTGAGACTGGTATCGACATTGAGAAACTGATCGCGACGGCGCAATGGCTGGAACAAGCGTTGGATCACCCCATTCCGGCGCAAGTCTCAAAAGCCGGCCTTTTCCCCCGCCAGGTCGAGGCTGCGGAGTAAAGGCGGCCAAATCCCCTTAAGCCTACAAGACAAATTGATGACAATGAAAACCGGTTTAGCCCAGAGCAGGCCGGTTTTTTCATGACAAAACATGCAAACGGTTCGCACAACCTCCACATGGCGATCAAAAGGACGTTTTCCAGACTTTCAGCCCCTCTCAGAGGATCAGCCTGATTGACTCATTGGGCAGGGAAGACTAATCACAATGCTGAAATCCAGTAGGTGGTTTGCCCCTACCAACGTAAGGTCAGCTATAGGCTGGATGGCTAGAATGCAGGAATTTATCGAGGACTTCTTAGAGATCTCTCTCGGACTTTGAACTCACGAATGGACACTGTAAGGGAATAAATCATCATGTCGTATCGTTTAGGCGTTGATGTGGGGGGGACGTTCACCGACCTTCTTCTGATCAACGAAGACTCTGGGGAAACCCATACCGCCAAAGTACCATCCACACCCGAAGATTCCTCCATTGGGGTTTTGAATGGGGTTGCTCGGATTTGCGATGAATCCCAAGTCGATCCGAAGCAAATCACCCGCGTGATGCACGGCACCACTGTGGCCACCAATGCAGTGTTGCAAGGGAAAGGCGCGAAAGTAGGTCTTGTCACCACGAAAGGCTATGAGCAAACCCTGCAAGTGGCGCGCTCGTTTTGCCCAGGGGGTCTTGGCGGTTGGGTTTACTTCAACAAGAAACCTCTGCTGGCACCACTTGAGCTGACCATCGGCGCCGACGAACGCATGGACGCCAACGGTGAAATGGTGCGCGAACTTGATGAAGCGAAACTGCGTAATGATCTCAAAACCTTACATGGCAAAGGTGAAATTGAAGCTCTCACGATTTGTTTTGTGAATGCCTACCTGAACGGTGCACATGAACAACGGGCTCGTGAAATTGCGGCAGAGATCTTTGGCGATACGCCGATCTCGATTTCAAGCGAAGTCGTTCCGGAAATGCAAGAATATGAGCGCACGGAAACAACTGTAGTGAACTCTTATGTGCGCCCGGAAGTCTCGCAATATGTATACAATCTGCAAACGGCGTTGGATGAGCGTCTCGGCGATGACACGCAGTTGTCAATCTTGCGCTCAGACGGCGGTCTGGCGTCAAGCCGCGCCTCGCAAGATCATCCCGTGAACTTGCTGATGTCCGGTCCTGCCGGTGGGGCCTCTGGGGCGATCTACTTCTGCAGCCGTGCAGGATTTGACGACATTCTCACCTTTGATATGGGCGGGACCTCGACCGATGTGGCCCTCATTCAAAATTCCCGCGCTCGCGTGCGCCGCGAAACATTTGTCGGTGACGTGAAAGTGCGCGCGCCATCCGTTGACATTCGCACCGTCGGGGCTGGCGGTGGCTCGATCGCCTTTGTGCCGGAAATCACCAAAACCTTGCGCGTGGGTCCGGAATCAGCCGGGGCGGTGCCAGGCCCGGCCTGTTATATGAAAGGCGGCGATAAGCCGACCGTCTGTGATGCCAACGTGGTTCTCGGTTACCTCCCATCCGACGTGCAATTGGGTGGCGCTATGGAAATCAACCGTGATGCTTCTGTCGCAGCCGTACAAACCGTTGCCGACGCCATGGGCATTGATGTGATGGAAGCTGCGGAAGGCATCATTAAAATCGTGAACGAAAATATGTTCGGGGCGTTGCGTCTTGTCTCTGTTGAGCAAGGCTATGACCCACGCGATTTTGCGCTTGTTGGTTTTGGCGGTGCAGGACCATTGCACGCTAACGCGCTGGGTATTCTTTCCGATGCCTGGCCGGTGATCGTGCCGCCAGGACCAGGCGTTCTCTGTGCCTATGGTGACGCAACCACACAGGTGCAAGACGAAGCGACCCGCACCTATATCACCATGGCGGAAGACACTACGGCCGAGCAATTGCTTGCCGACTTGATCGAGCTCAAAGAACGCGCCGGGGAATCCCTCGTTGCTGACGGCATCCCAACATCCGACCACGAAGTCAGTTACCAAGCTGATCTGCGTTATGCCGGTCAGGCTTTCCAAATCACCATCGACTTCAAAGAAGATGAGTTGAAAGCAAAAGGCCTTGAATTGCTTACCGGTCAATTCGATGACGAACACGAACAGCTCTTCACCTTTAAATTGGGCGATGGCCACGAGATCCTCATGATCCGCGCTGTTGCCAAAGCCAAAGCCAAAGCGCTGCCGCAATTGAAATTGGGTCAAGAAGGGACAACCCTGGAAGACACCAAAATTCACGACACCAAATTCTACTACGAAGGGCAGTATCATGATGCGGTGATTTATGATCGCAACAAACTGCACGAAGGTTTGGTTGTTCCTGGGCCATCGATTGTCAGTGAGATGGACTCCACCACCGTCATCCTGCCAGGCTATGAAGCAAAAGTTGACTCTGTCGGCAACTTGCTCATCAACCCTGCGAAGTAAGAGAGAGGGCTAAAACAATGGCTGCAAAAATTCTTGAATCCAACACAACCCCTCTCAACAAAATCGAGGTGGACAGTGTAACCGTTGATCTGATCGAAAATGCGCTCGGCAATGCGCGGGAAGAAATGGATGCGGTGCTGTTCCGCACCGCTATGTCACCAGGTATTCGCGAGCAAGGCGACTGTTTCCCGATGATCGCCAACAAAGACGGCGCGATGGTTGTGGGCCAGTTCGGTTCCTTCATCGGCCCGTTCATGGACGCTTATGACGGCGAGATCGAAGAGGGCGACATCATCCTCACCAACGATCCGTATATGTGCTCAGGCGCGGTCTCGCATTTACCGGACTGGATTGTGCTTGTGCCTGTCTTTAACGACGGCCGTCACATTGCCTGGGCGGCGATGTTCGGTCACATGTCCGATAATGGCGGCATGGTGCCTGGCTCCATCCCGATTGAAGCCACCACCATCTTCCAAGAAGGCATCCGTATCCCGCCAACCAAGCTCTACAAAAAAGGTGTGCTGCAAGAAGACATCCTTGAGCTGATCTTGCACAATGTGCGGACATCCCAGTGGAACCGCTTCGACCTCAACGCGCTTGTCGCGGCCTGTAACACCGCTGCCAAACGGGTGAACGAATTGGTCGCGCGCTTTGGCGTCGAAACGGTCTGTTCCACCATGGATGTGATGCTGGACCGGAACAAAGAAGCGATGCGCTTCATCATCCAGAATTTCATTCCGGAAGAGCCCCGCGTCTTTGAAGATTATATTTGCGATGATGGCATGGGTATGGGCCCTTACAAAATCAAATGCACCATGTGGCGTGAAGGCGACATTGCGATTTTCGATTTCAATGGCACCGACCCGCAAGCGCAAAGCTCGGTGAACTTCTATCTTAACGAAGACATGTTCAAAATGTTCTTCGGCTCGTTCACCATCAACGTGGTAGACCCGCAATTGCGCTTCAATGACGGCTTTTATGATTTGGTCGATGTGCGTATCCCGCAAGGCACGCTCCTCAAACCAAATTACCCGGCTGCGCTGTCAGGCCGGACCCACGCCTTGGGACGCATCTTTGACGTGCTTGGCGCACTTCTGGGGATGGGCGCGCCCGAGCAAATGCTCAACGCGGCTGGGTTCTCGGACTCCCCACACTTGTTCTACTCCGGCTATGACGACAAGGGCGAATGGTTCCAGCTCTTCCAGATCGGCTTTGGTGGTATCCCAGGTCGCCCAGCAGGCGATGGTCCAGACGGTCACTCCCTCTGGCCAGGCTTTACCAACGTGCCGAATGAGTTCATTGAGAGCTACTTCCCACTGCGGATTGAAACCTATGAAACCATTCCGGATTCCGGCGGCGCTGGCTTGCACCGTGGCGGAAACGGCTTGTCTGTGGCGTACCGTTTCCTCTGCGATGGCGACATCGGCATCCATGACGAGCGTTGGCTAACCTATCCATGGGGTGTGCTTGGCGGCGAAACCGGCATGCGCTCCACCAAGCGTCTTGTGCGCACGGACGGCAGCGAAGAATGGCTGCCTGCGAAATGCGAAGGTATTAAAGTGAAAGCGGGCGATCTTCTTTACTTCAACACCTGGGGCGGCGGCGGCTGGGGCGACCCTTACGCCCGTGATGCCGAATTGGTGGCCGCTGATGTGCGCCGTAACTTGGTCAGTCAAGACGGTGCGAAACGCTATGGCGTTGTCATCACCGATGATCTGCAAGTGGATGCAGCGGCGACGGACGCCCTGCGCGATAAACTGCGCAGTGAGCGTGGGGATGACATTCCGACCTTCACCTTCGGCCCGAGCATTGACGAGATCAAAGCGAAATCCTTGGAAGAAACCCATTTGGAAGCCCCGGCCGCGCCCGAATTCCAAAAACGGTTCTTACACCAAGCTGCTGAGTAAATTCAGTTTACAAACTCACAAAAGGCCGCCTTTCAAGGCGGCCTTTTTTGTTTCTGTTCCTTCTTCCCATTAGGGAGAGGGGTTATGTGTTCAATACGTCACCAGCCCACACTGCCACGTCGCGCACGATATCAGATTCATCATCGCACAATTGCTTTGCAACGGAACGTAGAGATCTATCGCCACTATTGCCAATCGCGATCAAGACATTGCGCACAAACCGGTCGCGGCCAATGCGTTTGATCGGCGAGCCTTTGAAATACGCACGAAACGCCGCATCATCGAGCTGAGCGAGTTCTGCCAGCAGCGGTCCTTTCAAGTCGTCCCGCGCATGAAAAGCAACTTCGTCAGTTTGGCGCGCAAACTTGTTCCACGGGCACACCGCCAAACAATCATCGCAGCCATAGATGCGATTGCCCATCAGAGACCGGAACTCTTCGGGAATGGGGCCTGTATGCTCAATTGTGAGATAGGAAATGCAGCGCCGGGCGTCCAATTGATAAGGCGCAGGAAAGGCGTTCGTCGGACACATATCCAAGCACGCACGGCACGATCCGCAGTGATCCTCACCTTTGACATCAGGAGCTAACTCTAGCGTAGTGAAGATAGCCCCAAGAAACAGCCAGGAGCCAAACTCTTGACTGACCAGATTCGTGTGCTTGCCTTGCCAGCCCAGTCCGGCTGCTTCGGCGAGTGGTTTTTCCATCACCGGGGCTGTGTCCACAAAGACTTTCACGTCGGCATCGTGTTTCTGATGCAAATGACGCGCGACGCGTTTCAAGCGCTTTTTTAGCAGATCATGATAATCTTTGTTTTGCGCATAGACAGAAATCGCCGCTTTGTTCGTCTGCGCAAGTATGTCTAATGGATCATGCGCAGGACCGTAATTCGCCGCCGCCATAATCACGGTCTGCGCCTCTGGCCATAAGGCTGTGGGGTCACCGCGCCAGGCTTGACGCTCAGCCATCCAAGACATGGTGCCGTGATAATTGCGATCAATATAAGTCTTGAGACGGTCTGCGGTCTGCGGTGCGCCGTTCGGAGCAGCAAACCCAACCGCAACAAATCCTTCATTAAGAAGACGTTGCGTGATGTCAGCTTTGAGTAACTGCTCTGTCATTGAAGCCTTTAAAAATCAAGATCCGTGTAATGCCGTGTCGGCGCCAATCCGGGAACGCGGTCTTTGAGCAATGAACGAAAGCACGGACGTGACTTAATCCGCACATACCAATCTTTCACATACGGATAATGCACCCACGGCACATCTCCTAAATAATCCAAACACGAGAGATGTGCAGCAGCCGTCATATCGGCCAAACTCATCTGATCACCCGCAAGCCATTTGCGCTCTTCCATCAGTAGACTGATATATTCCAAATGATGCGCAATGTTGCTCAGACCGAGGCGCACCAGGTCCATATCCGGCGCGCCAAGCCCCGCCTGCCGTTTATCAATTTTTTCATAGAGCACATATTGGGTCACCTCGGCATAAAAGCGCTCATCGAACCACCCACTGAGGCGGCGCACTTCGGCCCGTTCTATGGCTGTGCCCCCTATTAAAGGACGCTCTGTATAGACCTCTTCAAGATACTCAATAATCGCATTGCTGTTTGTCACCTGAGCGGGTGATGCGCCCTCTTCTGCCGGATGATCAACAAAAACAGGCAATGTTCGTAAGGGGTTAAGCGCGTCGAACCTATCGCTCGGCTTCCAGACATTTTCCTCCACCAACTGAAATTCGAGCTTTTTCTCGCCCAGCACCAAACGCACTTTGCGGCAAAAAGGGGAAAGGATGGTGTGATAAAGCTGACGCATATTAATTGAGGGCCGACACAGTTCACTCATCAGGGACTTAAAATCTGTCTAGAGCAATACATGAGTGACTTCAAGCGCTTACCCGTCATCACACCCGACATTCTAGCCCAAAAGAACAAAGATGGCACATGGCATGAGGATACCCCAATAAGATGAATCTGTGTCCGATTCATCACAGATAAGGTGATTTGTTCGGCATATACGCGGAACTGTCACATTTCCGCTTATTGATTAACGACCCATATTTACGTTAAGATTTTGCCGTTGGGAGGTGGGGGCCTTTCGAAACGAAAGACTTACGCTGAACAGTAACACTACGCATCACACGTTTCCCAAACGGGAAGGTCGTGGGGTGCTTGATGTTATGCGCATTGAGATAATGCGACGGTGTTAACCCCCCACAATGTGTTTTGAGTAACGTTGAAGTTTGTAGTCATAAATTGAAAAGAAAGTAGGGGCTTAGATGTTTCGTTTCGGAGATATTTTAATCAGCTTGATCATCTCAGTGGGTCTAGCTGTTGGGGGCGTAAGCTATTTAACAAGCGGGAGTGATGGCGGCGCGCCAGCACCTGCCGAAGACACCATGGATGATGCGGCAGAAGCCGCTGATGATGCAGCGGACGACGCTGCGGAAACTGTGGAAGAAGCCGTCGAAGAAGAAGTGACCGAAGAAGCTACAGAGGATGCTGTGGAAGACGCGGTTGAAGACGTTGTGGACGACGCAATGGATGCTGCAGAAGATGCGGTTGAAGAAGCTGTCGAGGAGGCAGTTGAAGAGGCCGTGGAAGACGCGGCTACTGATGTTGTTGACGATGCTGCTGACACAGCAGTGGACGCGGTTGAAGAGGCCGTCGAGGATGCAGTTGAAGACGCCGTGGAAGAAGCAACAGATGCTGCAACAGACGCCGTTATGGATGAAGCAGCCGACGCTGTAATGCCATAACACGTCAAGAGCAAGACAAACGAGACGTCTTTGCTTAAGCCTTCGCGAGGGATGACCGTATAAGCATCGCATCGGGGGAAGCGATCTTTATGGAGTTTGGTCTCGCGCCTTCATATGAAGGTCAAACGTAAAGTAAAGCTGTGCATCAGAAACAATCCTGAGCACAGCTTTTTTCTTTTTGATCCCTGTGTGTTTCTAAGCTCGAGGAAAGAGACTTGCCTACTCCGCACCTTCTTTGGGTTTCGTCAGAGCCTCTTTCAAGAAATCACGCAAAAGATCTTCCGGCTTGACCTCCTCCTTAGAGGCAGCCTCCTCTTGCGCTTTTTGCTGCGCTTCTTTTTCTGCAGCGCGTTGTTTTTGTCGCTCAAGCTGCCTTTGCTTTCTACGCTCTTCCTTTGTCAGCGCCTTTTGCTCTTCTGTCTCGGCCCTCTCCGCAGGCTGTTCATCGGGCTGACCGATGCCAAGGGCATTTTCCAACACACCTTTG
>JANQLI010000076.1 GCA_028280675.1 Alphaproteobacteria bacterium | reverse complement strand
CACAAAAAGTCCGTGCACATGAAAGATCGGCAATGCATGTAACAACACATCATCGTGTTGCCAGGCCCAGTAATTATGCAATGTGAGGGCATTGGATGCGAGGTTGCGATGACTGAGCATCGCGCCTTTTGGCTGGCCGGTTGTGCCCGATGTATAAAGGATCGCCGCAAGGTCGTCCGCGTCACAAGTCACTGTGTCAAAGCTTTCAAGAGTGTCGTCAACACAATCCCATACCGACCCAGCCCCTTGCGCATCAAGGGTATAAAGCGATGGCCTGTCCGCCATACCATCAGCGATGTCTTGCATGACACTGACCTGTGAGGGGTCACAGATAATCACACGCGGCTCTGCATCATTGAGGAAGTAAGCAAGTTCAGCCGGGCGATACCCTGTGTTCAGTGGCAAATAAACCAGCCCGGCGCGCAACGCCGCCATATACACCAAAACCACATGGGGCGATTTCTCGACCTGAATGGCGAGACGATCCCCCTTTTGCAAGCCGACCGTTTGAAAGGCATGCGCAAGGGCGGCAGACCGGCGGTCGAGATCTTGATAGGTTAAAGCCCGCCCGCCCGGCGTTTCTAAAAAGACGTTATGTCGCGCCTTGGGAAACCGCGATTGGAAAAGAGAATAAAGATTGTGCGTATCTGCGCTCATAGACCGATCTCATCACACAAATGCATGATGAGATCAATCCTATGAATGGACGCAAGATTGCACTACGAAATCAGTTTGCGCCGCCGCGCGGGAGTTTTTCGCCTTCGACCATTTTCTTGTAATAGGTCCAAGAGGTTTCGTTTTCGCGGTCATCATTGGCTGGCGGCGGCAAGCGATAGATCGGCGCTTTGTCTTCGATGTATGTCTTCATGACATCTGAAATCTGGTCATAGCCAGCAACTTTCTTGCCTGCCGTATGCATATAGATAATGCCTTCACGGCCCTGCATATGCATCCATGGCAGCCAGTTGGACATACGCACCCAACCGACCTGCACATCGGCGGTGTCTATGTCGCCATCAACCAGACTGTTCATATCGCCCATAAAGTTGAACATTTCAGTGGCATGATAGACGCCGCCCACTTCCTTTTGGTAATCACCCTGCAGCACGTTGTGATAAAACAGCGGCACCGCCGATGTAGACCACCAGCGCCCTTCCTTTTCTTGACCGAACCACCCAAAGCTTGGCGTCTTGCCATCTTCAGCCAAAGGAAACATCGGGGGCTGGTTCACCGGATCGTTTTCGACATGAAGAACGTTTACCGTTTCCCCAGTCCACGGATTGTCCCAGGTGTCAAGAGGGTCGCCGGTTTGCGGATCGACATAAAGAAGGATTTCACGGCTGACCATACGCATGCCTCTGCCACGTTTTGGATCATCAATCGTGACGCATTGGCGCACATTCATTCCATCGACACGGAACAAAATTTTATCTGCTTCTCCCATCCGCCGCGAATAGGCCGTGCCATTCCAATAATAATAAATGGGTTTGTTGTCTTCGAGAGAACATTGGATTTTGCGAAATGCATCTAACCCGCCTTGCGGTGTCGTCAGATCCAAGTCTTCTGCTGTGGCCGCACTGGCCGCAAGGCTGAGAGACACCCCGCCAGCGAGACCTAAAAGTGTTTTCTGTAAACGCATACTGTCCTTCCCTTTCGTTCAAAGATGAGGTGTTCGGTGAGTGATAAAATTCAAGCCATGCCCCTTCCGGCGCCCGCAAGATCAAAGAGGGGACGTCACCATAAGGAGCGAAGTGAATCGTCTGCGGTCCGGCAATGGGTGTGATCTTTTGCCGATCAATATGCGCTAAAAACGCCTGCCAATCCGTGACCGGAAATTTCAGCGACAGCAACCCACGATTAGGGGCATGGGCCCGCGCGGAAAAATCACGCCCTTCCGCCCCATGCAATTGCAAGAGCTCCACAGAGCCCATATTTTGTTTGGTTGGACTCACAATCACAATGTCCTGTGTCACGTCTTTGGCCACATTATAGGGCAAAGCAAACACATTTGGCCCGTCTTCTGTGCTGGGGCCGACATGTTCGATGTAAACGCCCATGCCCAACACATCTTCATAAAATCGCCGCGCGGCTTTCATGTCACGCACGATTTGGCTTGAGCTAAAGGCCGGACCGCAAATGTGCCCCTCTGGCCACTCCTCAAGCGGTGGATCAACGCGCTGAATAAACGCGAGGCGGACGCCATCCGGTCCGCGCGGGATCCATTCTTTGACCGTAAAAGGCCCAAACGCGAACGTAACCGGATCGGATTGCGCACACCATCCCGCCGCAAGCATGTGGTCTGCGATGGCGTCAATATCTTTGACGCGGAAATCGAGATCGAAAATGCCGCCGGTGTCCCAAATTTGATCATTGGGGCGGATCACCTCTTGCGGCACACCGTTGATCTGAACAACCCGGACAAAACAAGACTTCGTATTCGGTGCGCCAAAAAGACATTCATCTGCGGTGGCGCCGGCGGGCAACTGCCAGAGGCCAAGCACAGATGGATCAACAACGCCGTCATAGCGTAATTCCCAACCGGCAATCCTTATGAAAAAGTCCCGCCATGTGTGCAGATTGTTCGTGCTGATGACAGCTTCGCGATAGTCAGAAAACAAAGGTGCTGTCATGGGCCATGCTCCGCAATGGCCTCATGCCCTTTCAACGGAAAGCTATTTAGTCTGCCCGTAAAGAAAAGCACCAAACACATCTTCTTGAGAAGAGACATACTGACAAACCTTGAGATTCGATTCGCAAACTGATGGTTTACAGAGTATCGCAATGAAAAAGCCGGTGAGAGAGTCCCCCACCGGCTTTTCATTTTATGCCTTGTGGCAATTTGCCTTAGAAATCCTTGCGGAGCTCAACACCAAATTGCTGACCGCGGCGGGCAGCAAGCTGGAAGGCGCGAGCAAATCCACCGTCACGATAGCGCAGACCATCGACGGGGCTGTCCTCATCAAAGAGGTTTTTACCGAAGAGCGCCATATCAAACCCATTCATCCGCATACCCAAACGGCCATTCACAACCGTCGATTCAGGGATGATGGCTAGGTTATGCACCTGGACAAACCGTTCGGATTCATACGACCCGTTCAAGTTTCCATAAAGCTCGCCACCATTCGCCAATTGATGCGTATAGGTGATCGAGGCATTGATTTGATGTTCCGAAATCCGTGGAAACTTCTTCCCAGCTACAGTCGTCGTTGGGCCAGTGCTTGCAAAGAGCGGAGGTATTAGGCGGCCCTGATCACGGACAAAGCCCTCTTGGATTTCAGAATCCACATAAGCATAGCCAAAGGTAATATCGAGATTTTCTGTTGGTGCCGCCCGCAGCTCAAGCTCACCGCCAAGCGCCTCAACCTTCTCAATATTAATAATATGAGAACCAGCACGCAGGTTTGTGAACCCTGGGCCCATGAACCATGCATAGTTCTGAGTCAACTGAACATCTTCAGCTTCTGAAAAGAAGATCGCCCCGTTCAACTGCAGACGATTATCAAGCCAACTCGTTTTCGCGCCAATCTCGTAGTTCCATGAGGTTTCTTCATCAAATGAAGGGCTAGGCACACCACCAAGTATGACAGCCGGAGGTGTTGTGTCCCGGTTATCAGGGTTATTGAAACCACCCGGTTTATTCCCCTTCGCTATCGATGCATAGAGAAGATGGTCATCCGTTGCTTCATACTCAAGAATGAAACGCGGGTTTGTCGAACTGAACTTCGTCGATGCCGGATCAGCAACACCAACCGATTTTTTATCTTCCGCATAACGCACTTCAAGCGTTGCGGTGAGATCTTCTGTAATATCCGCTGCAAGAGATCCGAAGACCGCCCAGTTTTCTGTATCACGTGTGCTCGGCCCATCCGTTTCGAAACCCAGTGCACCTATCGTGTACGTCGTATCTTCCCGATCCTCGTCATAATAAAAGGCACCGAGAGTCCATCGGACACGATCTTCTTCTGGAGATGCAATGCGTGCTTCAAGTGACCAGTCTGTTTTATCAAGTTCGCCCTGAATAATAAACAGAGTCGATGCTAGATTCGCAGCATCTGGTGTTGAATCGGCTCCTGTCTTGCGTTCTTGATCATGATAACCACCCAACAAAGAAAGCGTATAACCGCCATCCAACTCAATATCGGTACGCACGGTCGCAATAAGCGTTTCCCGCTCCATACCGGTCACAGTCAACAAATCATCACGTATAAAACCAACCGTCCCACCGGATGGAGATGGAAATTCACCGACAAAGTAATCGTCACCACCGGCAGGAAGAATACCATTCCCGCTAAAGTCAGTGTTAGCGCCAACCATGTAAATTGGGATATGGCCATCATCGTCTTCAGCGTAAGCCAGACGGCCTTGCATGGTGATATTATCAGTCGGTGTAAATTTGAGGTTTGCTGAAATGGAGGTGGTTTCTTCCGATCCCATTGTGTTGCCATTAAAGGCGTTCTTCCACTCACCACCATATTCATAGTAACGCGCATTCAAACCGCCGCTGAGTTTGCCCTCAGCGATAGGACCACTGACACCGACAGCGACTTCATATTCATCATGTTCAGCAATGCGCGCTGATGCATATCCACCTAATTCATCACCAGGCCCGGCTGTAATGATATTGATCGCACCGGCATAAGTATTCCGTCCATAAAGCGCACTTTGCGGCCCGCGCACAACCTCGACGCGCTGAATGTCATTCAGTCCAAGAGCCGACGTATCCGCATTCACATACACACCATCAATAAAAATAGCAGTCCCGGATTCCACACCAAAGTCTGGCGTCCCGATAGATGTAAAACCACGCAAACCGGGGCGATCATCACGACGGCCAAAGGATTCTTGAAAGGTCAAACCCGGCATTTGCTGGGCAATATCTTTCATGCTCGATATGGACTGCTCACGAAAGGCTTCTGATGTTAAAGCCGTTACAGAAACGGCGGCGTCTTGCAAACTTTCTTCCCGCTTACGGGCTGTGACAATCAGCTCTGATACGGCCGCATCTGAAGTTGAAATCGTTGTAAAAGTAACCCCTGTTGCAGCAATCGCAAAAGCAGACGCAGACAACATAAGGCGAGATAGCGAATGTTTCATCATTCTTTCCCCCTGAAAAAACATGTTTTAAGTAACGTGAGGCTAAGACAAAATAATTTTTAAGTCTATGCCTATTTCAACAAACTGAATTTGTTGTTGTATAGAAGCAACATATCTCTCAGCAACTTTCAAATGCATTCTTCTAGGCTTTAGCGATGAGGAGTTGACGCCAAGTCTAATACAATAATATATTGCTAGTTCATATTTTATATACAAAATATTTTTGTTTACAATTTTGCCAATCAGCTCAAAAGGTTAAGCCATATGGCCCTGACACTCGATCAACTCGACCTTCGCCAAATCCGATACTTCCTCACTGTTGCCGAAACCGGCGGATACGCGAAAGCCGCGCACCAGTTGAACATCACCCAGCAGGCCGTGAGCGCAGCTATTTCAAAACTGGAAAAATCGATTGAGACAAAGCTTTTCGATCGCAACCAAGGGGGGACGCGGCTGACGGATGCCGGAAAACGGCTTGTGCTGCATGCGCGTGTTCTGCTGCATGACGCCAAAACAGCCGCGGAAGAGGTTTGGGCCGTTGGCCACGGGGAACTTGGCAATGTGCGTCTTGGCACAGCAGACGATCCTGCAGGCAGTGTCATCCCACAAGCGGTGTACGCCTTATCCCAACTGCACCCCTCTTTACACGTGTCCATTGCCATGGGGTTAAACCGCACATTACGCAATCAATTGCTTGATGGCGCCCTTGATGTGGTTGTTGCGGCACCGGCGCAAGGATGGCAATCAGATCATGAGCTTGTTGTCGAACGTCTCTACGCCACGCAGCTTCGCTTCGTCTGCTCGACAAAACACCCCTTAGCGAAAAAGGAGTCCTTAACGCTTGAGGACCTCAGAAACTATCCCTTCATTTTTCCCGCACAGCCAGCACCCATACAGAATGATGTGAACGCAGCATTCATTTCCGAGGGCATCGACCCTCCGAGCCGATTTATCTATTGCGATAATTATGTGAGTGGCCCAGCCCTGCTTTCCTATGGTGACCACATTGTTCCCGCACATCCGGGAATCGTCGGGCCTTTCTTAGAAGGGGGTCTTCTTGTCGCCTTGCCCTTTGATTTTAAATTCGGCTATCGCGTGGCGTATCTGGCTTACCGCCGCAATGCCTTATTGAACGCAGCGACACAAAAACTTATCGACCTTATTCGCGCCGAAAGTAAAAAAGTCGATATAGATCGCGTTCAAACGAAAGATTGACCTGATGCTCTATTGTTTTATTTGCCGTGACGGGGTGAACGCACCGCGCATTCGCGAAGAGTTTTTAAAAGATCATCTCGATCATATTGAAAGAGTCTGGCAGAACATCACGGTGGCGGGACCCGTTCCTGCAGAAGATGGCGGCTACGAAGCCAGCATCATCATGATCGAAGCGGACAATGAACAAGCGGCATGGGATCTTTTCAATCAAGACCCCTACGCACAGCAAAATGTGTGGGACAGCATCGATATGCTGCCGTTCAAAGCGGTGGCCGGGAAGTGGGTCGGCGGGATCACCTGGAAGTAATCACCCTTTACCGCGCAGCCAACGCAATCACTGCTGTAAGGTCTTCGCGATCACACATGTTCAATCATTTAAAGCGGGCAGGATTTTCTGGCGCGATTTTTCATGGTTTTCATGATTTGCGCCATCATCTCGTCATCTGAAACATAATCAGCAGGCGCCGGATAAGTCATCAACACAAATGTTCCTGTACTGACGTCTTTTGCATCAAAACGTGGGTTTGCGGGATCATCCACTTGTATGGGATTCACAACAGCGATTTTTAAATCCGGCATGCGCAAGCGCAGACGCTCAACCGTCCCCAAAAACGATTCGCTGTGGAAGCTGCCGTTCAAGTGCACCACTTGACGGCCTGGATTGTCTTGCACATGCATGGCGATGGATTCCGCCATGGTGTCATCCCGGCTCACTTGCGCGGCAAAACTGTTCATCTGCTGTGGGGTTGGACCGGCATGGGTGGCGGCGGTTTTTGCATCGCCGCCATGGGATCCACTGCCTCCGAGGAACGACATATATTTTTGCATATAAGCGGGATCGTCCATTTCGATATTCAGCTCTTGCGCCACCCATGTGCGCTGCTCCGCCGTCAATTTATCCAGAACCTCTGGCCCCTGTTGACCAATACACCGCACGATCCAGACGGGAACCTCAGACGCAATCACAGGAAGCCCGCGCGCTTTGGAAAATTCAACAAGCGGGCGGTAAGAGGTCGGGTGATTATCCCACGCACGCCCTTCATCGCGGAGTGTCTGTTCGCCGATGTCCCCGTTCAGGTAACGGTCCAGCAAGGGCTGTACATCCCGTTCTAGTTGTTCGAGACTCAAAGAGAGATTTCGATTCCGGTCATAGAGCCGTTGATAGATTTCCATCTGCGCCAAATGATTGCCGGGATGGCGATGGGCTTCGCCGAGAAAGACCACATCATAACCCGCTAAGACATCTGCCGCCTGATCAAGGCTGACCGATTGAGGGGCAATCGCGCCGCCATCCGTGTGCACGAGGGCAAAATCGTACATATCCGTAAAGCGGGTCTGTAATTGATAGCTGGCGCCGTTTTGACGCAGACCCGGCGCACTCCCAGGTAATGTTGTACACCCCACTAAAAGCACAGCCGAGAGCAACCCGAGATACTTCCATGATGTCTTCTTCATATGTCTTCCTTACTTTTCTCCGCATGACGCGGTGATAGACAGTATCAGTATCATACAGCGCGGCTCATGCTACGCCACGAAACCAGCGGCAATGTATATGGCGGCAACAACCTGTTATGAAACATAAAGTTATTGACCATAAAAGAGGAGAAGACGTCAAAAAACACCTGAGGTGCGTTTACAGAGTGATATTGCTAATCATCCACAGCATCAGGACGATCATGAACGGTGGGAACAAACTTGCCGGTGCGCACACGCCAGATCTGAAAAACGATCATCAGCACCATAGCGATGACGCCACTGCGAAAGACCCACACATTATGCAAAGGGAGCAAACCGCGCATCGTCAGGTTTAAACCCCAAAACCCGAGCAACACCCAGAGGGCTTGCGGAAAGAGAGAGCAAAACCCGGCCGCAACCGCGAGCCCTGCTGATGCAAGAATACCAAGTGGAATCAGATAGACAAAAACAGATGCACTGTCACCGGTGACGCCAAAGAGCGTGATCGGCATGAGCACACTCAGAACAAAAACAAGTACCGCCGGGATGGCCGGTTGCGGCCGGCAATGCGCGAGCATCGTTTCCCGCCAGCCTTGCGGCGGCGGCCCTTCATTTTGCGATGCCTCAGCATCCTGACTATCTTCTACATCCATCGCACTTAGAGTTCCCAGATACTTGCCTAACCAAGATTCATGGTGTGCACTAATACTAAAAATATATTTATCTGTTTGGGAAGCACTAGATATATTTAATTGCTTTGAAAATTGTCTATGACTGACACTTAGAAGTCGCCGTAAATTTTCTGGATGATTGACAGCTATAAACACTGCTGAGGGTGAAATAGGCATCACCCATACAGCGCCAGGGCTGTCATATGCATTCATTCTGATCAAAGGTCGGTCAGATAGCATAAGTGGCACAGCACTATCGTCAAGTTGAATAACATGCCAGTGTGCATTTATAAGAACCTTCCCCACTTTTGGATTATCTACAAGAGCCTGAATATTGCCGGTTGCCCTATCTTTAAGAGGATAAAGATTCTTTTCAACATATTCTGCAGGAGAGCATGTTACTCCTTCCTCTGACAAAACATCCAGAATTTCTTCGTCATTATTCAACTCCTCACGGAGGAATGCAGCACCTTCATTTGTTAACTTAGAGACGTTATCAGGGCGCCTGGCATCCAAAGACAATAGCAAACGTGCCCAATCACAGCGTTGATCTACAGTTAAATTGGTAACAGCACCTTTTGACTGCAGCAGCACATCACGCACCAATGCCCCTTTGGTGTCAATCTCACCAAAGAATTGACGTTCAATTGCATCTCTTCCTTCAGGGTGCGGATTTTCTAAAGTAAGCAAATGACTTTTGTGACAGTAGGCTTTTGGTCCTTTATCGGATCTACAGCGCACACAATTTTTATATGAATCCCAATAATGGGCATTCAGGATTCTGTGGCCTGAAGAATTTTCTACCACCCATTTATCCATAAGAAATTCTGGAGTGTAGTGATGTCTTTTTGATTCTTGGGTATTTGCCATTTTCAACCTTTTTCATTTGAACCATAACAAACCCAGCGCGGAATTCGAATCGTTATAAACCGTTCGAAATCAATGTATTGAAATTTTATGAAGTCAAATGAGGATACGGCAAACTTACCAGAAACGCTTCATAGCAATAGCTTTGCCCGAACCGGATTTGAAATATTTTTCAAGATCTCTGGCAATATTTTCTGTTTCAACAGCGATGTAAGATTTTAAGGTGACTGGTAGGTTTGCTTTAGTAGAATTCACTCCACCTTTGTCATGTGATTGTTTACGTCTTTTCAGGTCGTTAGTTGATCCAATGTAAATATCACCATTCTTCAATTCCAGAAAATAAACGTACCACATTGCTACTCCAGTCTCCCTACGCTCATCCACCTACGCTAAAGCTCCGGTACAGGAGCTTCGGGAGACACTCCTAGCTCTAATCGACTTCGCGTGTCAGCCCACCCTGCGCTTAAAATAAGCTTGGGTGGCCTGCCGCCCGAAGCTCGAAGAGCGTAGGGTGGCGGAGAGAGAGGGATTCGAACCCTCGGTGCCCATAAGGCACAACGGTTTTCGAGACCGCCCCGTTCGACCACTCCGGCACCTCTCCCATGAGCAGACTTGCGTGGCGCGAACCCTAACCAAAGCGCCAAAAAAGCGCAAGAAATCTGAGCCTGGATTTCACCGGCGACATCCGTTACCAACAGGTTTTAAGCGTAACAATAGTGTCAGCGATCAATGAGTCCGTCATGGCAACGTCTACAGTCTTGATTTTTGGAAAGACCGGTCAGGTCGCCCGTGAACTGCGCCATGCCCCTTGGCCCGAGACGATCACATTGGTGCAGGTGGGGCGCGACGATGTGGATCTGCGCACAGCCGGTCTTAAAACGATGCAAGATATCTTTGCTGCAAACGCGCCCGATCTTGTCATTAACGCTGCGGCCTACTCCGCCGTTGATCAGGCGGAGAGCGAACAAGACGCGGCTTTTGCCGTGAA
>JANQLI010000051.1 GCA_028280675.1 Alphaproteobacteria bacterium | reverse complement strand
GCTCAGGATGCTCTTTGAGCGCAAGATCAACACCTTCGATGATCACATCCGGGGCATTATCCCCGCCCATGGCATCGATTGAAATGGTCGCATTATGTGCCAAAATGATCTTACGTCCCTTAATTGCCTCTAACCGCACAGTTCACCCTAGAGCCTCCTTATGGCCATTTCGTGAACATATGGCAGGGCTGATCACCCAGAAGTTGTGCGGACCTTACCCCATACCGCTATAAAAACAACCAACCGCCGGTCTGCAATGCGCGGGCGCACCTATAGGATGCACCGTACACGTCGAAACGCCTATTTTAGGCGATTCTTCCATTTTCCCAGTGCAGAAAACGGACCTTCTTTATCTATCTCATCCCTGCCATTGGAAGCGTCCGCTGACATACTCTCTTGTCCACCCGGTTGCAAGTCATTCTCATCAATTGAGGCCCCTGGCTTACGCGGGTACGGATTGAGGGCAAGCGTGAGAAATTCAACAGCAATCGCCCCTAAATCGAGGCTCTCTGTGAGCAGCTCTGGCGGGTCATGTTTCTCTAGGTCCAGGACATCGGACCCATTTTCTTGTTGAAGCTTTTTCAGATCATTTTCCGGTAAGTAGCGAAGATCAATGTCTTCTTTAATATGATCTGCAACCGGTTCTAGGGTGATAGAACAGGGCTGTTCCACGTTTGCCGTCAACGTCCCGACGACACGCAATCCAGTTTTCCTCCAGGGCGTGATGACGAACTCAGTATGAAAATGCGTCAAAGATAATAGATCAAGACGGTTGGCGATACGGTCGCACTCACCATCTGATGCATCCAACGCAATCTCCGTTTCTTTATCCAACAATGATGAGGCGTCATAGAAACGTGTGAAATCTTGAGCGTCAGGACTCATGCGAGACCTCGTTTTGGTGCAACGGTTCAAAGTCGATTTGTCCCGCCAGGAGATCATCAAGATTTTGCTTTTCAAGGCTCGTAACTTGCCGCCGGACGTAATCGCTCATCATACTCAGCGTCTCATGCGTTATCTCTGCATCACGATAGAGATTACGGGCAATCGCCTCGCGAAGGCCTTGATCATCATGTCCTTGGATACCGTCTTCATACGCTGCAACCCGCCCGTAGAAGGCTTCCGCCATAGATTTGATTTTACTCCCAACGCTCAAGTCACCGACACCGATCTCCCGCAGGCCCTCATCCATGTTATCAAACATGGTGTCGAACAAAGCTTGTGAGACTTTTGCAGCATAGGCGTTTTGGCCTTTCAGGCGGCGGAGGACGAGAATCGCGTTGAGAACCAGCAGATCAAAACGCCCGTCCACCGTATCCTGAACGTTCGCCCTGGTATAAAAGACCGGGTCTCGCGACTGCTCAACAATGCGCGTATAGAGCTTATCAGCGGCTTGGCGCTCTGGTGAAATAGAGAAAATGCGTTTGATTATAGAGCTTTTCATGCGATTCTCGCTTTTTCAGGTCCATATCCGACGTCGATCAATGACTTGCATTTCAGCACGACCCCATGTAGGGGAAAATACATACAATCAACAGTGAGGTCTTAGAGTGAATTCCAGCGCATCCATTAGCAGATTTCTGCGACGCACAGCGATTGTGACGACATTGGCTGTTACGACATCTCTGACTGCAGCATGTAATCCGATTAACCCAATCGTGGATAAACGGGGCTATGTGCCTGATGCCGAACGCCTATCTTCAATCCAAATTGGTGTCGATAATAAAGATTCGGTCTACTCACGCCTTGGATCACCCTCGACAGACGCCACGTTTGGCGGCGATGTCTGGTACTATATTTCCAGCCGTCACGAACGGATCGCCTTCATGGCCCCAAAAGTGACTGAACGACAAGTCGTTGCCATCCAATTCGACCAAGAAGATATGGTTGCCGACATCGGGCATTACGGCCTCGAAGATGGACAAATCATATCCTACGTTGAACGGAGAACACCCACACGGGGTAAAGAGCTCACCTTCCTCGAACAGATCTTCGGCAACCTCGGCCGCCTTCCAGCTCCTGGCAACAACCAAGGCGGTCAGTAACACGCTAGGTCACTCGCTTCGTCGTTTCTCCTTCGTTAAACTAATAATAAAGAACCGGGTGATCGAAAGACGGCCACCCGGTTTTTCTTTGTGCAATTGCGCGTTGCTTAATGCGCGAGGACCGCCAACAAAAGCAAAGCCACAATATTCGAGATTTTAATCATCGGGTTCACCGCAGGACCCGCCGTATCTTTATACGGGTCACCAACCGTGTCACCGGTCACTGCTGCTTTATGGGCTTCTGAGCCTTTACCGCCGTGATTGCCATCTTCGATGTATTTCTTAGCGTTATCCCACGCACCGCCACCAGCGGTCATGGAGAGCGCCACAAAGAGGCCGGTCACAATCACACCGAGCAACATCGCACCCACAGCAGAGAGCGCTGCAGATTTATCAGCAATCGCATTGATCACGAAATAGAGCACAATCGGTGACAGGATCGGCAACAATGATGGGATCACCATTTCACGGATCGCAGCTTTAGTCAGCATATCAACCGCACGACTGTAATCCGGCTTGGCTTTGTATTCCATAATGCCTGGGATTTCTTTGAACTGACGGCGTACTTCTTCCACAACGGCGCCGCCTGCACGGCCCACAGCCTGCATAGCCATTGACCCGAAGAGGTAAGGCAAAAGACCGCCGAAGAAAAGACCGACAACAACATACGGATTGGCCAGTGAGAAGTCTACGCTGACACCCGCAAAGGCTGGAAATTGTGCTGGATTACTAATGAAGTAGTTGAGATCTGATGTGTAGGCTGCGAACAGTACCAAAGCGCCGAGACCAGCAGACCCAATCGCGTAACCTTTGGTCACAGCTTTTGTGGTGTTTCCGACAGCATCAAGCGCATCAGTTGTTTTACGGACGCTTTCATCAAGATCGGACATCTCGGCAATACCACCGGCGTTATCGGTGACAGGGCCGAAGGCATCAAGCGCTACAACCACACCCGCCAAAGCGAGCATGGTCGTCACAGCAATCGCGATACCGATGAGGCCAGCAAGTGAGTATGTCACGATGATCCCGGCGATGATGATAATGGCAGGAAGCGCAGTGGCTTCCATCGAAACAGCGAGGCCTTGGATGACGTTGGTGCCGTGACCGGTGACAGAGGCTGCAGCGACTGATTTCACAGGACGGTAATCCGTACCCGTATAATATTCTGTCACCCAAATAATCAAACCTGTTACGGCCAGACCTGCAATTCCGCAAAGATAGAGAGACATGCCAGTGAAGCTAACGTCGCCAACTGTATAGGTTGTGCCCATACCGATAACCGCATCCGTGACGGGGTATAGAACGATGAGGGATAGAACCGCTGCGGCAACAAAACCTTTGTAAAGAGCTCCCATGATACTTTGGCTTGGGCCAAGCTTGACGAAGAAAGTCCCGATGATCGAGGTCACGAGGCAAGCACCGCCAATTGCAAGCGGGTATGTCATCATCGCTGTGACGACCTCAGACCCAGCCGAAGCAAAGAAGATGGATGCCAGAACCATAGTCGCGACAATTGTCACCGCATAGGTTTCGAAAAGGTCGGCAGCCATACCGGCGCAGTCACCGACATTATCGCCCACGTTATCCGCAATGGTCGCTGGGTTCCGAGGATCATCCTCAGGAATACCGGCTTCCACTTTACCTACAAGGTCACCACCAACATCCGCGCCTTTGGTAAAGATACCGCCACCGAGACGTGCAAAGATAGAAATCAGCGACGCGCCAAGACCGAGAGCCACCAGAGCGTCAATCACTTCGCGATCCACAGGTGACAATCCCATCATGCCAATGAGGATGCCGTAATACACAGCCACAGCGAGAAGCGCGAGGCCGGCGACCAACATGCCGGTCACCGCACCCGCCTTAAAGGCGATGGTCAAACCGGCGCCAAGGCTTTGGCTCGCTGCTTGGGTGGTCCTGACGTTTGCGCGGACGGACACCAGCATACCGATATAGCCAGCGGCACCTGAGAGAACAGCGCCGACGGCAAAGCCGATCGCTACTTTAATGCCCAGCAACAGCCAGAGGATGACAAAAACGACCGCGCCCGCAATGGCGATAGTTGTGTATTGACGATTCAAATATGCACTGGCGCCTTCCTGAATAGCCCCAGCAATTTCTTGCATGCGCTCATTCCCTGCACTGGCGCTAAGGACGCTTTGTACCGCCCATGCCCCATAGACAATAGAGAGGAGTCCGCAGGCAACGATAAGCCATAGTTCCATGCTCATAATTATTTCCTTTTGGGAGATTCTGATTAGATTGTGGTGATCTCAGTCCCGCCCAACGGGCCGAAATCGTCTAAACCCCTTAACTAAAGTGGGCGGAACATGCCAAAAGTCATCTCGGAAAGCAACTCCCATGATGCAGTGCAGTAATAATTATGACACCTGGCTGTTATACGCCAAAGCACAGCAGGCCGAAAATGGTGCTAAACCATTGTTTTAATGAGGATTATAGGCTTCGAATAACCTATTCAGGCGTGGCTAAACCGCGGAAAATAACAGATCCCACCCGCCCATCGGATATAATCGTGTTGACGCGTTCAAATAGGCGGCTGCGAATCCCCTCAACATCAAGTTGGTCTGGGTTATCAGGCAGAGTATTTGGGCGGCTGTGCAGCTCTCTTACGAAAGCATCTTTGATGACAGGAAGCATGTCCTCCACTGACCAACGATCTGTGGCGCGAGGGATCTCAAGCTCGACCGTCACAAAGGCGTAGCGCAACAAACGTCCATCTTGATCCGCGATTGGCAACAGAACGACAGGAATTTGCACCACGGTTGGACCAGGGGCCGTTTTCACCTCATCATTAGGCCCTTCCGCTGCGATCCCCGCCGCTGTCATCGCACAAAGCAGAATAGAAACTAAAGCATTGAATATAATGTTCTTTTTTAACATTTCGCCCTTTCACCTCAGAAAGTTCAGTGTGACAGACCAGAGTTAAATCCTGGTTACTCCTGATACGGCTTGACCCATAACCGGCCGCCCAGCAGCTTATGGGGCAGACACGCCGCGATTCGTTGATTTGGGCCCCATGACTGACGCTCTCCCCACGCTTTCATTTGACTGGAACACCTGCTCTCTCGATGAGTGGCAAGGTCTGCTCGCCCGCATTCCGCAGTCGAACCTTTTGCAAACCTGGCCCTATGCCCAAACCATGCGCAGCCAGCAGTACATGGGGACTCGTTTCGGTATAGTGCGGGAGGGGAACGAATGCGTCGCCCTCTGTCAGATACAAGAAATTAAACTTCTCGGTGTGATCCATGTGATTACGCTAGATCGCGGTCCACTATGGCTGGAAGATCGCGGTACAGAACTTGATTGGCAAGCGTTTATCCAACTCTTTGCTGCAACTTTTCCCAAGCGGCTTGGGCGGATGCGTCGCTTTATGCCAGAACTCCCCTTCACCCCAGAAGCGGAAGACTGGATGACGCAGAATGGATTCCGCCGGAAATATCCAGGGTATCAATCGATCTGGGTGGAGCTATCCCCCGACAGCGATTCTTTACGAAAAAATTTAAAGCAAAAATGGCGTAATCGCCTGAACGTCGCAGAAAGAAGTAACCTGACAATCAAATCGGATCGGCCCAATCAGTATATCAGCCGTCTACTCATGCATTACCGCGATGACAAGCGCGCCAAGAATTATCCTGGACCTGACCCCAAATTGGTGCAGTCGTTATTTCAATCATTTTCAGCGTCGGATGATGTTCTTCTGCTCCGCGCCGAGCAGAAGGGTGAAATGATTGCCGCGATCCTTATTTTCTGTCATGGCCAAGCCGCTACTTATCAAGTTGGATGGAGTGATGAACAAGGGCGCAACGTGAGCGCCCATCATAAGCTTCTGTGGGACGTCATAGTGGCTCTCAAGGAACGCGGCATCACATGGTTCGATCTTGGCGGCATTCACCCAGATAGCGCTGAGGGCGTGACAAAGTTCAAGCGAGGTTTAGGGGGCAAAGCGTTTCAACTCGTCGGTTTATATAAGTGACGCCTCACGAATGGGTGTAACCACCCTTTTTAATGTCTACAACACCACCCTTGTCATCAATCACGCTGACGCCTGCGCCATCAACAACGCATCCGATGATGGTGAGGGGCAAATGAAGTTGCTTTGCTAATGTTTTTAAAGCGTCATGTTTCGACGATGCGCATGTGAAAAGCAGCTCGTAATCATCGCCTGACGTGATTAAATCGACAGGATCACACTCAGTTCTTTGCGCTGCCTCAGAGATCGGTATTTGGCTGAGCTCAATCTCAAGCGCAACGCCAGACGCATCAGCAAGATGTCCTGCATCGGCCACAAGCCCATCCGAAACATCAAGACACGCCGTTGCACCAGATTGTAACGCCTGCCCTAATGCAAGACGTGGTTCTGGGCAGTGATAACGATGTCTTAAATACGTGGCATCTTTATCGGACATGTCCGCTAGCTTTTCCTGGAGACTTTTTAACCCCAAACCCGCATCACCAATTGCGCCGCTAACGCATACAAGATCGTCAACCTGCGCGCCGTCACGTGTAATTATTTTGCCATAGGGCACTTCACCATAAGCGGTCACTGAGATCGTTAAAGGCCCCGGCGTGCGCACCGTATCGCCGCCAATTAACACAACATCGAATGTCTTTTGATCTGTGGCAAGTCCTGTGACGAATGTTTTGATCCACTCATCCATCGTCTCTTCCGGCCAAGCACATGCCAGGCTATAGGCAATGGGACGCGCGCCTTTGGCGGCAAGATCTGAGAGATTTACGCGCAAGGCCTTTTGCGCAATGAGATCAGCGGGATCGTCTGCAAAGAAATGCACACCCGCCACCAGCATATCTTTCGTGATAACGAGATTATACCCATCCGTCGGTGTCAAGATCGCCGCATCATCACGGAGCTGAAAAGCACCAGGCGCATTCTCAGTTAAGGGCGCAAAAAAATCAGCGATCAATGAAAATTCATCGCGCAGGGTGACATCGTTATCCTTAGGCCGGGATGTCATCACCCTCCCCTGATACAATAAATTCAGAAGCGCGCTTTGTACGGGCGATACGATCTAAGACACCATTGACAAAAGCCGGTTCGTCTTCGTCGAAAAAGGCGTGAGCAACATCGATATATTCGTTGATCACAACACGCGCGGGGACGTCATTAACAAAGAGAAGCTCATATGTCGCTGAGCGTAATAAAGCGCGCACAGTGCTATCAAGGCGGCTGAGTTTCCACGTCTCACTCAATGCCTCTTTGATTGTGCGATCTATATCGCGTTGATGGCCGACAACGCCACGTGCAATGGCCTGAAAATGATCAACATCCGTATCTTGATGCGGAAGAAAATCAGACTCTTTTGTCAATCGATGTGTCACAAATTGCTCAATGACATCATTGGCATCCTGTTCGCTAAGCTCCATTTGATAGAGCGCCTGAACGACAGCGAGTCTTGCAGCACCACGTATTTCTGACAATGACGCCATAGGTTTTACCTCGGCAACAAGCCTAATTGGGTCTTGATGCCAATCATCGCCAAACAGGCCTCCGCCGCCGTCCCACCTTTATTCTTTTCCGATTGACGGGCACGCGCCCACGCTTGATCCTTATTCTCAACGGTCAGGACGCCATTACCAATCGCTAATCCTTGCAAGGTAAGGTCCATCAGACCGCGCGCCGATTCACCACACACATAATCATAATGGGTTGTTTCACCCCGGATGACACAGCCAAGAGCAACAAACCCATCAAAACGGGTGGCGGCCCGCACATCCTCCATCGCCTTAACCGCACACGCAATCGAGCCAGGAATTTCAGGAGCCCCAGGAACACTGTGGCGCTCATACGTCGCGCCAGCGGCCTCCAAAACGGCAATCGCCCCTTGCGCCATTTCATCCGCCAGATCTTGATAGAACTGCGCTTCAATAATCATAATATGTGGAGGTTGAAGTTCACTCATACGTATTGGGGCCTTTTCTGCATCCTCAGTCGGGTGTGGATGACTCACCTATAGGCTGCTGGCCAAGAACACGCAATCCATAACCTTCGATACCGACAATTGCACGTTTCGGCGTATTCGACAGCAAAATCATATCGCGAACACCAAGATCAAGCAAAATCTGCGCACCAACACCGTACTCCCGAAGAGGTGGCTTTTTGGTCGGCTCTGTGCTTTGAGCGGCTTTGATGCGTTCAGACACCGCGGTCGGTTTGGTGTCGCGAATGATCACCACGACACCGCGTCCTGCACGGTCAATGGTTTTGATGGATTCCGTGATCTGATCCGTCGGTTTGCCCTTAAACCCAAGGATGTCTTCCATGATATTAATCGCATGCATACGGACCAGAACGGGCTCGTCTGGCGTAATATCCCCCTTCACGAGAACAATATGCTCTGCATAGTCCGCAATGTTGGCATAGACAATCATCTTAAAACCCGTGCCATGGGTGTTCGGAAAGTCGCCTTCAGCCACACGCTTAATCAAATGATCATGGCGCATGCGATACGCAATAAGATCGGCAATGGTGCCAACTTTGAGATCATGTAATTGCGCGAATTTCACCAAATCCGGCATACGCGCCATGGTGCCATCGTCATTCATAATCTCACAAATCACGCCCGAGGGATAAAGTCCCGCCAAACGTGAAATATCGACGGCGGCTTCCGTATGCCCAGCCCGGACCAAAACACCACCGTCCCGCGCCACGAGGGGGAAAACGTGTCCAGGGGTTACGATGTCTGGACGGCCTTTGGTTGGGTCAATCGCGACAGCAACAGTATGCGCCCTGTCATGAGCTGAGATTCCCGTAGACACACCTTCACGGGCTTCAATGGACACTGTGAAAGCCGTTTGATGGCGTGAACTGTTATCGCCCGATGCCATCATTTCAAGGTTTAGTTGCTCGGCCCGTGACCGATCAAGCGACAGGCAAATCAAGCCGCGGCCATATTTCGCCATGAAATTGATGGCTTCAGGGGTCGCCATTTGTGACGGTATAATGAGATCGCCTTCGTTTTCACGATCCTCGGCATCAACTAAAATATACATCCGGCCATTGCGCGCATCCTCAATGACATCCTCAATCGGAGATATAAATTCACTAAACTCCGATTTCTCTGGGCTATCTGACTGATTAGCTGTCTTGGCCATCATCCCACTTCCTGAAGCCGCGCGACATAACGTGCGAGCATATCTATTTCTATATTCACCTGGTCGGCCACCTGCCGCTGACCTAAAGTCGTCACCTCTTGGGTATGCGGTATCACGTTTACCGTGAAAACTTGGTCATCCACCTTATTGACCGTTAAAGATACGCCGTCAACTGTGATTGACCCTTTGGGAGCGATATACCGCTTCAGTTCATCCGGTACACGGAAGCTGTATGTTTTCGAGTCCGCAATCTCATCGATAGAGAGGATCGTCGCTACACCATCCACATGCCCGCTGACAATATGACCGCCGAACTCTCCATCCGCCCGCATAGGACGCTCAAGATTTATATGTGTGCCTTCTTGCCACTGCCCAAGCGTTGTGCAAGATAATGTTTCCTCCGACACATCGACCGCGAACCAATTCTGCGCCCCATCATTCCCTTTATCGACAACCGTAAGGCACACGCCTGAATGCGCAATAGACGCGCCCATCTCAATCGATGAAACATCATAAGACGTTTCAATACACACACGTGTATCGCCATTACGGTCAATACTCCGTACTCTTCCTATATCCGTGACAATACCGGTAAACATTAATGCGTCTTCTTAAATATTTTTAACTCATCAGGACCTAAAGATCTGGTTTCCGTTAAATGAAACAACGGGCCTTTTGCTAATTCTTCAAGACCTAATGTTTCTACTATATTCACGGCATCGCCACCAACATGACGCGGCCCCTCCAACCAGACAATGCGGTCTGCGAAATGCGCCCGCAACACCGAAGCGGCAAGCCGTTCACCGCCCTCTATCATAACAGTTGTAATGCCTTGTGTCGCGAGGAAGTGAAAAACATCTTTTAAAGCCAATTCTCCTTTTACGTGAGCGGGAGCATCATAGATCAGAACACCTTCACGCTCTAAATGTGCACGTTTTACATTGTCCGAATCTGACTTCGTGATCACCCACGTTGGCACGTCGCGCGCGGTCGTGACTAATTGCAGCGTAGGCATTAACCTGAGACGACCATCCAAAATGATGCGTATCGGCGACTGCTTTTCGAGGCCCGGTATGCGGCACGTCAGTAAAGGGTCATCAGCAAGTGCGGTTCCACTACCGACCATAATGGCATCATGCGCGGCACGCATTTCATGCACATAGTCACGTGCTTCCGGGCCCGTAATCCAGGGGCTTTCCCCGGATGGCGTGGTCATTTTCCCATCCGCACTGGTCGCAAGTTTTAAAGTTATGGTCAGTCGGGATCGCGGCATAAGTGTTTATAACACAATTCCTCGCTCTGGCGCGATGTCCTGCCAAAAGCTGCTATTCCTCGCCTTCGCCAAGATTGCCGAGGAATTGCTCAAAATCACGCGCCTCTCGGAAATTCTTATAGACTGAAGCGTAACGCACATAAGCCACATCATCGAG
>JANQLI010000025.1 GCA_028280675.1 Alphaproteobacteria bacterium | reverse complement strand
GACTTCAAAGCGGGAAGCGGCCTGCATGGTGTTCAATCAAGATACCGATGAAGCGCTCAAGAGTCCCCAAGATCGCGCGGTGTAACATGACAGGGCGTTGACGTGACCCATCTTCTGCGATGTAAGACGCATCAAGACGCTCGGGCAAAACAAAATCAAGTTGCAACGTCCCGCATTGCCAAGACCGACCAATCGCATCCCGCAAGTGAAACTCAATTTTAGGGCCGTAGAAGGCGCCCTCACCTGAAAGCAATTCATATTCAAGCCCGGTCGCTTTAATCGCTTCTTCGAGATTGGATTCGGCGAGATCCCACACACTGTCATCACCTGCCCGCATGTCTGGCCGCAGCGCAAGTTTTACTGCGACGTCCGTGAACCCCATATCCTCATAGACATCCTTTACCAACTCACAGAAGGATTTGGTTTCATCCGTAATTTGATCTTCGCGGCAAAAGATATGCGCATCATCTTGCGTCATTTGCCGCACACGCATGAGCCCATGTAACGCGCCATGCGCTTCGTTACGATGGCAACAGCCAAACTCGGCCATGCGCAAGGGCAAGTCGCGATAGGATTTAATCCCCTGGCGGAAAATTTGCACATGGGCTGGGCAATTCATCGGTTTAATGGCCATTAATCGTCCGTTACCAGAAAGCACAGGTTGATCCTCATCGGTTGACGGGACCTCGTCCGGCACAACGAACATATTCTCGCGAAACTTCGACCAATGGCCGGATTTTTCCCACAGCTCGGCATCAAGAAGCTGTGGAGTCTTCACTTCGACGTAGTTTGCCCCACGTAATTTACGGCGGATATATTGCTCAATCTGCAGCCAAATTGTGTAGCCTTTCGGATGCCAAAAAACGGACCCTTGCGCCTCTTCTTGCAAGTGAAAAAGGTCCATCTCGCGTCCAACGCGGCGATGGTCGCGTTTTTCGGCTTCTTCTAAGAGCGTGAGATAGTTTTTGAGATCTTTGTCACTTGCCCAGGCTGTGCCATAGATACGTTGAAGCATCTCGTTATTCGAGTCACCGCGCCAATAAGCGCCAGCCAGTTTGGTCAGTTTAAACGCCTTGCCCAATTTCCCCGTTGACGGCAAATGCGGCCCACGACAAAGATCAAGCCAATCTCCCTGACGATAAATGCTGACCTCTTCTTCAGCAGGCAACCCAGCAATGATCTCAGCTTTATAATGCTCACCTTTGTCTTTGAAAAAGGCGATCGCCTCATCCCGGTCCCATACTTCGCGCGTGATGACTTCATTACGATCGACGATCTCTTTCATCTTTTTTTCAATTTTCTCAAGATCAGCCTCATGGAACGGCGTCTCTCGCGCAAAATCGTAGTAGAAACCATTTTCAATGACCGGACCAATGGTCACCTGCGTATCTGGGAAAAGCTCCTGCACAGCTTCCGCCATAACATGTGCTGCATCATGGCGGATCAACTCAAGCCCCTCTTCCGTCTCGCGGGTGAGAATTTCTATGACACAATCATGATCAAGTATTGTCGCGAGATCTTTGACCTCGCCATCCACTTTCACAGCAATGGCTTTTTTTGCGAGGGATTTACTGATACGCGCAGCAAACGCCGCCCCGCTTATGGCCTCGTTCAAGTCTTTCTTCGACCCATCGGGTAAGGTCAGCGTAATCATCAATCAACTTTCTATGCGTCTTCGGATGGTTCCATACTTTGCGGTGGGTGCGCCGTGCGTTTTGCCTCCGCCTGAGCAAGCTCCATAGCGCGTGTCGGCGACCACCGTCCATATTTCCAGCCATGCCAAAATTTGTAAGTGACTTCAAGCCTTTCCGGCACAGGATCGAATCCGTGGCTGCCCCAAGGATGGCAACGCAGTATGCGCGATAGGGCGAGCCATCCGCCACGCCATGAGCCAAAACGCTGAATAGCCTGCAATGCATACGCAGAACAGGTTGGCGCATGACGGCATTGCCGACCCAACAGATATGACAGCGTATAACGATAGATATGAATCAGGCCACGCAGCACATAGGCGAGGAGGTCATATCTAGATCCTTGTTTTTGTTGTGTTTTTTCCATAAAAGGCCATGTCCAGTTGCCTCCTCATACCATGGTTGAGAGTCAGCGGGCAATGCAGCCTTTTTTAAGTGCCATGTATTCAGAGAATGAGACGCCTTAAGTCATCGACGCATAATACACGCAGTCCGGATCATCCTCAGACGCAAGGCCTTCGACAAGATATGTCGATAAATAGCGCTCACCTGTATCCGGCAACATGACCAAAAGTGTTGATCCCTTCGCCGCTTTTTCCGCAACACGCAAACCCGCCGCCATAGCCGCCCCTGCTGAGATGCCAACGAAGATTCCTTCTTCGCCAGCAAGACGCAGTGAAGCCTCTTTGGCTTGCTCATTTGAGACTGTGAGAATCTCATCCACAACAGATGGATTCAGCACCTCCGGAATAAAATTGGGAACTGTGCCTTGAATCATATGCGGCTGCCATTCTTTCCCTTGCAGCAAGGACGCCGGCTCAGGCTCCATCACAATAATTTTGAGATCGGGCCGGGCCGCTTTCAGCACTTCGCCAGCCCCTGTCATGGTTCCGCCTGTGCCCCAACCAGTCACCCAATAATCGAGATTGCGTCCTTCAAAATCGCTTAAAATTTCGGGACCTGTGGTTTGACGGTGGATCTCAGGGTTCGCAGGGTTCTCAAACTGCCGCGCCAAGAACCAGCCATTTTTCGCAGCAAGATCTTTCGCCGCTTTGACCATCCCGCTCGCTTTGTCCGCCGCCGGTGTCAAAATCACTTTCGCGCCAAGAGCGCGCATAATTTGACGCCGCTCCACCGAGAAGGTCTCCACCATCGTCGCGACAAAGGGGTAACCACGTGCAGCACACACCATGGCCAAAGCAATACCCGTATTCCCAGAGGTTGCTTCAATCACGGTTTGTCCTGGTTTCAGCGCACCGCTTTTTTCTGCGTCATCAATAATCGCCATCGCAAGGCGATCCTTGACCGAGGCCATTGGATTAAAGGCTTCCACCTTGACAAACATCTCCACATGATCCGGCGCCATGCGGTTGATACGGACA
>JANQLI010000082.1 GCA_028280675.1 Alphaproteobacteria bacterium | reverse complement strand
AGACTAGGGATAACCAAGACACAAAACGATGATAACAGGAGCGCTTACCCATGAGGGGTTACCTCACCCAATCCACCTTCGCCACGACGATGCCTCACGCCATCATGGTGGCCGTCTTTCTCTTCGGCATCCACCTGACCTTCACAGGCGCGCAAGCAGACGGGCTAGCCATCTGGTCACAAACCGATTCGGACAGCCGCCAGGTCATTGATCACCAGGAATGGGATCAATTTCTCAAAACATATGTGCGACTGGGTGATGACGGCATTTCCCGCGTGGCTTATGGCAATGTCTCCGAAGACGACCGCCGCGCCCTCACCGCTTATATTGAGATGCTTGAAGAGGTCAACGTCCCTGCCTTCAATCGCGCAGAACAATTCGCCTTCTGGGCCAATCTTTATAACGCCGTCACGGTCAACGTGATTCTGGAGCATTATCCCGTCAAGAGCATCAAAGACATCAAACCGACCTTGTTTTCTTTTGGCCCCTGGAAAAAAGAACGGGTGACCGTGATGGGACAAGCCTTGAGCCTTGATGACATCGAACATGCTATCTTGCGCAAAGCCTGGCAGGACCCCCGTGTCCATTACGCCCTCAATTGCGCCTCACTGGGGTGCCCTAACCTGCGCCAAGACGCCTTCCAAGGCGATCGCCTGGACGACCAGCTTGATGACGCCGCGCGCCTGTTTGTCAATCACCCGCGGGGAGCCGCACTCACAAATGGGGCATTGCAGGTTGCCTCCATATATAAATGGTTCCAAGAAGATTTCGGCGGCACAGATCAAGGCGTCATCGCGCACCTTAAGATCTATGCCGCACCTGATTTCGCATCTCAGTTAAATAATGTTACGACTATCGACAGTGATTCATATGATTGGTCATTGAACGATGCATCGGGAGACACGTCTTCATGAGTGACCCAAACATCGATACAGCACGTGAGGTTCAAGGCAAGAGCGCATCTTCTTTTGGCCGCCTAATCCCCCTCGGCATTTTGATTGTTGGCCTGATTGCGTTTTTTGCCCTGGGTCTTGATGACGTTTTGAGTTTCGAGACACTCAAACAAAATCGCGACGTGCTGAGCGCATGGGTGACGGAGTATGGGGTGATCGCCATACTCATTTTTATGATTGCTTATATTTTAGTTGTGGCGTTTTCTTTGCCCGGCGGCGCCGTGATGACCATCGCTGGCGGCTTTTTATTTGGCTGGATTGCCGCCTCAATCGCCATTGTTATTGCAGCCACCATCGGCGCGACACTTCTGTTTCTGGCCGCCAAAACGGCGCTCGGTGATAGCTTGCGCGCCCGTGCAGGAAAGTCCATCCAAAAAATGGAAGCGGGCTTTCGCGAAAATGCCTTTCACTACTTACTGGTCTTGCGCTTGATCCCGATCTTCCCTTTCTTTCTGGTCAACCTTGTGCCCGCCTTTTTAGGTGTGACATTACGCACTTACGTCATTGCAACCTTTATCGGCATTATTCCGGGTACGGCGGTTTATGCAAGTGTCGGAAATGGATTGGGCGAAATCTTTGACCGCGGAGAAACGCCAAACCTCGGAATTATTTTTGAGCCGTCTATTCTAGGCCCGATTTTAGGCTTAGCTGTTCTAGCCTTGTTGCCCGTTCTTTACAAAAAATTTATGCAGAAAACGCCCTCAAATCCATCATGACGCAGAGCTCACTGAACGCAGACATATGTATCATCGGCGCTGGATCGGGCGGTCTCTCCGTCGCGGCGGGCGCGGCTCAATTAGGCGCAAAAACGGTCTTGATTGAACGCGATAAAATGGGCGGGGATTGCCTCAATACAGGATGCGTTCCGTCGAAAGCCCTGATTGCCGCAGCACATCATGCCTATAACCGGTCACAAGGGGATGACTTTGGTGTCCGGGCGGCCGCCCCCATTGTGGACTTCCATAAAACGAACATGCATGTGAAAGACGTCATCAAAGGCATTGAACCTCATGACTCCCAAGAGCGGTTTGAAGGCCTGGGCGTAACAGTGTTGCGTGACGAAGCCACTTTTGTGAATCCGCATGAAGTCCAAGCCGGTCAAACACGCATCCGTGCACGGCGTTTTGTCATCGCCACAGGGTCATCGGCGACAGTCCCGCCAATTGAAGGCATTGCGGATGTCAATGTCTATACCAATGAAAATATCTTTGAGAACACCGCCCTGCCAGAGCATCTTGCGATTATAGGCGGGGGGCCCATCGGCATGGAAATGGCGCAAGCGCACCGGCGCTTAGGGGCGAAAGTCACTGTGCTTGAGATGTTTGCGGTCCTCAGTAAAGACGATCCGGACCTCACCGCGATTGTGCGTCAACAATTTGAGAAAGAAGATATTACGCTGCATGAACACACCAGCATCTCGCATATTGAGGCGATGGCAGGCGGCGGGCGCATTCATTTTGAAAAAGAGGGACGGAGCGATCATGTGGACGCCTCGCACATCTTGGTTGCCGCAGGCCGCAAACCCAATATCGATGCGTTAAACCTTGACGCAGCAGGCGTGGCATTCGACCGGCACGGCATTACCGTTGACGCGCGCCTGCGCAGTTCACAGAAACATATTTTTGCCATTGGCGATGTTGCAGGGGGCCTGCAATTCACCCACGTCGCCGGGTATCACGCAGGGATTGTTATCCGCAACGCCCTTTTCCGTCTCCCTGCGAAAGCCAGCATCGACGCAACCCCATGGGTGACCTACACCGATCCCGAACTCGCCAATGTCGGGCTTTTGGAAGCCCACGCTCGTGAAAAACACGGCGATTCCATTCGCGTTCTGAGGTGGCCCTTCCAAGAAAACGACCGGGCGCGTGCGGAACGCACGACAGATGGTCTGGCGAAAGTGATCACCAGCAAACGCGGGGCCATATTGGGCGCCGGAATTGCCGGTCCGCATGCGGGCGAACTGATCCAGCCCTGGGTGCTTGCGATGTCCTCTCGTCTCAAAATCGGGGCGATGGCGAATATGATCGCCCCGTATCCGACTTTGGGCGAGGTCAACAAGCGCGCCGCAGGATCATATTACACCGACAGTCTCTTTAGCCCCCGCACGCAACGCCTTGTTCGATTCTTAAGTAAATTCGGCTAAATTCATCGCGCAATATAAGGACAACAGCCAGCATGACCGAGCCGCATCATACGTTTGATGCTTTAAAAAAGTCTCTTGAGGGATTTTCATTTGCCAGAACATTGTCTGGCGCCTTGCTGATATGGACTGTTGTCTTCGTCATGATCGCTGAGATTTTGATCTACGTTCCCTCCATCGCCAATTTCCGCCAAGGATGGCTGCAAGACCGTCTCGCTGCGGCGCAGACTGCCTCGCTGGCACTGGAAGCAACAATGGGCGAAGACGTTAAACCTGAATTAGAATCCGAACTGCTTGCCAATGCGGGCGCTCTGCAGATTTCCCTGCAGCGCAATGAAGCCCGCATTCTGATGCTGGCAGAGGACACCATTCCGATGGTGGAAGAGCGCTTTGATCTGCGTGATGCAGGACCGCTGACACTCATTCGCGATGCGTTTAGCGCCTTGATCTTTGGCGGTGAGCGGACAATTTTGGTGATTGGCGAACCTGGATTCGAAGCCGGTGAAATGATTGAAATTATTCTTCATGAAGCGGCATTGCATGACGCCATGCTGACGTACTCCCGCAACATTCTCACGCTTTCGCTCATCATTTCAGCTTTTAGCGCCGTGCTGATTTTTATTCGCCTGCGGTCTATTTTCGTCAAACCGATGGACCGCCTCGCCAAAAACATGCTGTCGTTTCGCACCCAACCGGAAGACGCCAACCGCATCATCACGCCGACCTCAAACATGGCCGAAATTCGCATGGCGGAACAAGAACTTGCGACCATGCAAACAGAAATCCGGCAATCGCTGAATCAAAAAACACGCCTTGCCGCTTTAGGCACGGCCGTGAGCAAGATCAATCATGACCTGCGCAACATTCTCGCAAGCGCGCAATTAATGTCAGATCGATTGGCCGCAAGCGATGATCCAAAAGTCCAACGCTTATCGCCGAAATTGGTGTCATCTATCGACCGCGCTGTTAATCTGGCCACAGATACATTGAAATATGGCAAGGCCGAAGAGCCGCCGCCGCATAAAACGCAGTTTTTACTGGCACCGTTTATCGATGACATTGGCACACAACTCGGCTTACCGGAAGATGGCCACATCACGTGGCGCAACACGATCGATCCAGCGACAGAAATTTATGCAGATGCCGATCAGCTCTATCGCGTTTTGTTTAATCTCGGCCGAAACGCCGCCTTAGCCATTGATTCAAAACCGACGCTGACAGACCATGAAGCGATCACCATTAGCGCCGAAGACACAACACTCTCAGAGCAACCGGCACTCAGCCTCATAATCACCGATACCGGGCCAGGGTTTCCGGAGAAAGCACGGGAACATCTCTTTGAGGCGTTTTCCGGCAGCGCGCGCAAAGGCGGCACCGGGCTGGGCCTTGCGATCGCAAAAGAACTCACCATCGCCCATGGCGGAACGATCCATCTTGAAGAGAGCAGCGACGCAGGCACGACATTTCGCATCACCCTGCCTCTTCACAAGAGCCGGGACAAATAAATGGTCACATGGAATCCCAAAACCTATCTTGAGTATGCCGAAGAACGCACGCGCCCCGCACGCGATTTGTTGCGCCAGGTCAAGCACGACTCACCTGAGACCGTGTACGATCTTGGCTGCGGGCCGGGAAATTCAACAGAATTGTTAGCGCAACGCTGGCCCCGCGCCGAGCTGACGGCGATTGACACGTCTGAAGACATGTTGAACAAAGCGCGGCAAAGAGATTTCACGTGTCATTGGAAACAAGCTGACATTGCTGACTGGCGCCCCCATGCGCCGGTCGATGTCCTCTTTAGTAACGCCACGCTGCATTGGCTCTGTGATCATGAGCAGTTATTTCCAAAACTGATGGGCTTTTTACGGCCGCAAGGAGTTCTGGCCATACAAATGCCGCGGAATTTTACATCCGCATCACACACCATCATTCAGCAAGTTGTTGAATGCGGTCCGTGGGCGGATGAGTTAAACGGCATTCGGGATTTCAATCCTGTGAGCCGCCCTGAAGTGTATTACAACATCCTCGCGCCATCTTCATCCGCAATTGATATTTGGGAAACAGAATATATCCACCCTCTCCAAGGAGAAAATGCGGTGTATCATTGGATTGAAGGCACGGCTCTCCGGCCATATTTATCGCACCTCTCAGGTGAGGCGCGGCAAGCGTTCATTGAGGAGTGTCAGGACAAATTAAACCACACCTATCGTCAACGGGACGATGGCGTCACGCTCTTCCCCTTTCGCCGTCTCTTTATCGTGGCGCAAGCGGCATAAGGGGCACAGCTTTTAGTCCTGAATATGAATATGCACTTCGCTGCTGCGGGCCGTCTCATTCTCATCGAACGCCAGGGTCATATCCTGCTCTGCGACTCCGAGACGGGACATTGACCGCATCACCGATTGGGCGAACTGACTTGCTTGCGCTTGAGCACGCAGGCGCGTGTCAAATGTGCGGATATTGGGCGAGACCGCGACAACACGGAATTGCATCTCAGGGTCAATCGCCCGCGCTTGATTGATCGCAGAACGTAATTGGTCCCCATAGACAACATTCGGGCGGTCGAACCGGATAATCACCAGTGGCGGCAAAGCCATGTTGTCATCACCCACGTTCAGTTCCGGCGCCCGCAAGGAGGGCCGCGGCGGCGTCATAACATCACCTGCAAGCGAGGCGCTGCCGCCGATGATCTGTATTTGAATCTGTGCAAGGCGCGGCCTTTCATCCTGCAACAGACGCGCACTCTGGCGCATGCTCTCAAGGATTGTGTCCTGGACCCAAATGTGCGATTGGCGCGCTGATGCCGCATCCGCTAATAATTGCTGAATATTTCTTCGGTCAATTTGCGTCGCCTTATTGGATTGCTCATATGTGCGTAACTGCAGTTCGAGATTCGCAATCGCTGCATCGTGCTCCCCCAGATTGAGGCTCACGCGGTCGAGCCCGTTCACATCCCAAGCCATTTGATCCAGCGCCGCTTGCGCTTCATTCCATTGTTGAATCAACACAGGGTTCGAGGGCGGCGAGCCAATCTGCAAGCGCTGCTCTATCGCGGAGACAGTGCCAAAATATTCTTCACCCTTCCTCTCACTCGACGCTGTTAATGCGGTCACGCGATTCACATCGATTGCGGCGCGCGCCAACATAGCCGCAAGGGTTTGTCCAAGTTGCTGAATATCTGATGCGATCAACGACTCGCTGACTTGCAAGGGGCGCACACCGGTCGGCGATTGGCGTGTCTCTGTTGGCGCGTCTGTCCGGGCGGTGGGGGATGACGATGGATCACGCTCAAAGAGATCACCAAGGACTGCGCACCCCGAGAGGAGAAACGCAAAACCCAAAACCTGTGCCGCACGCAGCACGCCCTCTCGCCTTGCGTTTCTGCGCTGCCTTAAGCTGAAGTCCATCATCGCCTTTCTCATCCCCTCACACGCAAGATTTGGTCTGTTTATGAAAACCAAACGTCCGGCACTCACTGCGTTAAGTCAAGGCATTTATTGTCTTATCGCCTCGTTCTGCAGCGTCACAGGTTTTGGGTTTTGCGTTTCTCCTCTCGGGGTGCGCAGTCCTTGGTGATCTCTTTGAGCG
>JANQLI010000308.1 GCA_028280675.1 Alphaproteobacteria bacterium | reverse complement strand
TATATTATTCGCTCAAATCTGTTTCTTAGAGGGTATCCACGTGACATCACAGGACATAGGACGGTACCACGCCATCACTGGTGACGCGTAGCGAATCACACTCTTCACCTTGAAACAACCCTGCGCCCATTGGGGTGCAGCATGAAACACGTATAAGACGAATTGTCCGCAAATGATGTTAAATTAACTATGTTTATCGGTTGGCAATGCATTTGAACTTCGATAAATTTTTAAAGATACTCAGTCTGGAATCAAACAGCAGGGGAGACAATGCATGAAAACTGATAAAAGTGATAAGCGCGGCGGAGAAGCTTTAGAGGAAGAAGCGAAGGCGCGGCGTGATTTCTTGAAAAAGGCTGGAACTGTGGGCCTTGCAGCCCCTGCAGTTGCTGTTTTGTTATCTACGGATGTCAAGGCACAAGCGCAAGGAGGCTATGGACCTGCAACCCGTCCACCACAACCAACAAGTACATTTGTACCGTAGGAGAGACGATCAATGAAAACGGATAAAAGTGATAAGCCTGGCGTAGAAGCTTTAGAGGAAGAAGCGAAAGCACGTCGTGATTTCTTGAAAAAGGCTGGAACTGTGGGCCTTGCAGCCCCTGCAGTTGCTGTTTTGTTGTCCACGGATGTCAAGGCACAAGCGCAAGGAGGCTACGGACCTGCAACCCGTCCACCACAGCCAACAAGTACAGTTTTTTAATATAAGACAAAATTTATAGCCCAGTATATAAGCATATAAACTGAGCTTAGAACGTACGATAAAGAGGTTGACTGCTTATCATCAGTCAACCTCTTTTCGTTTTTAAGGCATGCATGCACAGAGACACGCGTCTGGAAGTAAAAAATACCGATTGCATGCTGCATTCTTTGTAGAATGATTTACTTTATAATTGCCTTTAAAAAGAATTTTTTATCATAGACCACCGTTTTCCCACCACAACGAAAAAGGACATTCCAGCACGCACGGCCTATGGTCTGAATCAGATTAATCCCCAGACAAATAGGCCAAAACGCATGACTCTGACACTCGAAGACATCCGCGCGAACGTGATCGGTGACGGCACACTGGTTGACACGGCCTTCGGGCAAAAGCCGATCATCTATGCAGATTATGTTGCATCCGGACGCGCCTTGGCCTTTGTGGAAGACTATATCGCCAAAGCGGTGCTTCCATATTATGCGAACACCCACACGGAGACATCGTTCACGGGGCGGCAAACAAGTCATCTACGTCACGAAGCGCGTGAGATTATTCGCAATGCTGTCGGCGGCACGGAAGATCACAGCGTGATTTTTTGCGGCTCAGGCGCCACCGCCGCCATTCATAAGCTGATCGATATTTTGAATTTGCGCCTGCCGCATGATTTGGCGCAACGCTATCAGTTAGATGAGCACATCCCAGCGGACGAACGGCCCGTCGTATTTATCGGTCCGTATGAACATCACTCAAATGAGCTTCCTTGGCGCGAATGTATTGCCGATGTGGTGAGCATTCCTTTGAACGATAAAGGCACGTTAGATCAGAACGCGCTTGCGACAGAACTGGACAACCATAAACACCGCAAAGTCAAAGTCGGAAGTTTCTCCGCCGCATCCAATGTGACCGGCATTCGCTCCGATGTTGCGGGGATTTCATCCCTCTTGCATGCGTATGACGCGCTGGCTTTTTGGGATTACGCCGCCGCTGGTCCTTACGTATCTATCGATATGACAGGCGATCCCTCCCGTCCTGGCAGTCATCTGGATGCGGTCTTTCTCTCGCCGCATAAATTTATTGGCGGTCCCGGCACACCCGGTGTTTTGGTGGTGACGAAACAGCTTTGTCAAAACACTGTGCCAACAATGCCCGGCGGCGGGACAGTGTGTTACGTGACGCCAGAGAAGCATCGCTTTGTTGACGATCCCGAACGGCGCGAAGAAGGCGGCACGCCAGGTATTGTGGAATCGATCCGCGCGGGATGTGTCTTTCAGATCCAACACGCGATTGGACTAGATGTCATTGAAGACCGCGAAGCCTCGTTCACACGCCGCGCAATGGAACACTGGTCTCACCATCCTAATATGACAATTCTGGGCAATACGGAGGTTGAGCGCTTGTCGATTTTTTCCATGCGCATTCACTGGCAAGGCCAGGATTTACATTACAGCTTTGTTGTCGCGCTCTTGAATGACCTCTTTGGTATTCAGGCGCGCGGCGGGTGCTCATGTGCGGGGCCTTATGGGCACACGCTGCTGAATCTGACAGCCGCAGAAAGCCAAGCCATTGAAGAGCGGATTCAACAGGGCGAGATGGTGTTACGCCCTGGCTGGACCCGGCTTGGGTTCAATTATTTTATGTCGGAAGACGTTTTCCTATATATCTTGAAGGCCGTTGATTTGATTGCACATCATGGCTGGCGGCTGCTGCCCTCTTATCACTATGACACCGATCAGGGTGTCTGGCTGTTTGAAGGTAAGCGCCTGGATCTGCCATCGTCTCTGGATCAGTTATGTGACGTTTCCTCATGGCAAAGCGATGATGATCCGTCTCCTAATCATATCGATTATGAAGCACTCTTAAGCGAAGCGGAACACATCATGACACGTCAGAGAAAAGGCGAAAGCCCTGTGGACTTCCGCCTGTCCCATGAAGCGCAATCTCTATGCTGGTTTGTCATGCCGCAAGAGGCGCATAACAAGTTGCAGCAAGCGTGATCAGCCTTGCGTAACGCAAAATGCGTTTAATTTATTGCCGTCCATGTCCCGGAAATACCCGCAGTAAAAATTTCCCGCACGGGGTCCGGCGGCGCCTTCATCCTGCGCACCGAGCTCAAGCGCTTTCGCATAGATCGCATCGACCATCTCTGTTGAAGGGCATTGCAACGCTATCATCACACCATTCCCAATCGTTGCCGGTTCTTTGTTGTATGGCTTGATGATCGACAACAAAGGGTCCGTCATGCTTTTGCCCCACGCAATATAGGCATCTTCAAAATCCATCTGCCGTGTCGCCCCTAGAAGGCCGAGCAGTTCATCATAAAAAGCGGCGGCTTTCGCAAAGTCATTCGTTCCCAAAGTCACATATCCAATCATTTTAATCTCTCCAGTTCGATCGTGTGAAAATCAATTGTCCGATGGCGACGCACTAAGCAGGTACGCCGTCACATCATAGAGTTCGTCTTCCGTCAGCGGGATGCGCGGCATCGACGATGGCGGTGACGTGAGAATATCAATCACCTCTGCGCGAGTCTTCCGCGCGGCCAAATCGACAAGCGGGGACTGTGCATTGTCCTCAAGATCAATCCCATGGCACCCCACGCATGCGCGGGTTTCATAGATCTCCTGGCCGCGTGCAATCGTATCGGCGGCGAATGTTTCGCGCTGCTCAACAGGAATAAATGTGTCCGCAAGAGTCGCGATCGGCATCGACTCGCCCTCTTCGCCATAGGCAAGACGATACACAGACCCCGTATAATCATCCGAAATGTAAATGGCGCCATCGGAAGCCTCTAAAACATCGACAGGCCGCCCGATCACATCACCCTCTTTTAAGAAGCCGGTCATGAAATCGGTTTCGGTAATCGCGCCATCCGGCCCCCAGCTCAACCGCGCCACGCGATAACCATCTTTCTCACTGCGGTTCCATGACCCATGCAGCGCCACCAATGCATCATGATGGAAGTCTTCAGGATAACGCCCCTTGCGCAAGAACGTGATGCCAAGCGGCGCATTGTGCGCACGAAACCCATGAACCGGGTTTATGGCGCGTGATACAAGACCGCCATCCTGATCGCCAAAGTCTGGGTCTTTGTCGCCAAAATCATTCACAAACGGCCAACCGTAAAAACGCCCGGCCTCTATGCGGTTTAATTCTTCAACAGGATAATCATCCCCGAGAAGGTCGCGGCCATTATCCGTTGCATACATTCCCCCGTCGCGCGGCGACCAATCAAAGCCGACCGAGTTGCGCAAACCAGTGGCATAAATCTCAAGCTCTGATCCATCAAGGCGCATCCGCATCATCGTTGCCCGCCTGTCATCTTCTTCGATGCACACATTGCAGCTTGAGCCTACATTGAAGTAGAGCCAGTCGTCCGGACCGATACGTATCGTCTTCTTTGTGTGATTGCGCGTCGCGGGCAATCCTGTGGCAAGCGGAATAAGGTCTCCTTCAATCTGCCGTGTCTCTGATCGGTAACGCACCCGTTTGATGGCGTCTTTTTCCGCCACATAGAGCCATCCATCCCGCAACTCTAATCCATGCGGACCATTTAATTCTGAGAGCAAAACGTGATTGCCGTCCGATCGCCCATCGCCATCTTGATCGCGATAAAGCACATAGACCTGCCCTGTATTCGTGCTGGAGAGAAGAATATCGCCCGTGCCGGTTTCCCGCATGAAACGCGCATTTTTGATCCCTGTCACAAAGAGCGACAAGCGAAACCCTTCGGGAAACTCTAAACGCTGTGACATGACCGTTTCTTTTAACGTCGCGCCCACCAACATGCGCCAGGGAATATTCACCGTTGGCATAATCATATAGAGAGCCGCCGCTCCAAGCACGATCAGAACGAGTAAGGTTTTGATAACTTTTTTGAACATCTTCGCCCCATGCACTACTTCACTCTTGGCGTCAATACTGCCGTATTGGGACCTCTTGTGAAAGGGTAAACCAATTCTAAAACTGCCTGCGTCTTTTTCTCAAGTTCTTGTGCAATTTTAACGAGACCTCAACCAAGTTTCCCCATCATGGCGTCACGATTCCTCGAGATTTAAGGACTGGAGATCATGGCAAAAGCCCAGTTTCACAAGAATCAACGGATTTACGTCAAGCCGGTTGGCACATGGGCCATCATTGAACGGGTGCTCCCACAGTGGGCAAAGGGCTTAGATGAGCCAATCCGTGTCCATTACGATGTGGGTTTAGGACGTGATTTCACAGCAGAAGAATTACAGGCCGAAACGGCAACCCCTCTCGAATTGGACACCGGTGGACAAAGCTGGCGCCTTATTCGCGTGCGCAATAAATGGCAATCCGAAGAAGATAGTGCGCATCACCCCTTTCCAGGCACCTTCCCGACAGTGGTGACCAATGAGAAAGATTGGGGGGGATGGCGCGTTCCCGGTGCGGAATACGATCTTGACCCGCTCAAAATCGAGACCCAGGCCCGGATCATTCTGAATGCATTGCCAATGCTGAATGTCATTCAAGGGTTCGTCGAATATGTCGATAACGAGCCTGAGAATGTGCCTGATCAAATCCGGCAGCTCGCGAAAACCAGCGGAAACATTATCAAAGCCATCCTGGATACGGCAGAGCCGGAAGAGGACGATGTGCAAGCCGCATCGGAGTATGACGACGTTTCAGTCGCTTAAAAGCGCAACAGCACTTTAATGAAAGGCCGGATGTTTCCATCCGGCCTTTTTTCATGCCCGCAGAGTGTGTCTTTTCAATTGACCCATTCCGCAATCAGACGCACTCTAGCATCTTTCGAATAATGCCTGAGTACAGAATGAAAACCGATCTCCCCCAAACAATCTATCTCAAAGACTATCAACCGCCGAGCTATTGGGTCGATACAGTGTCGCTTCGATTTGAACTGGATCCGGACGCCACGCGCGTCGAAGCCACGCTCGCCATACGCCGCAATAGGGATCACGGCAGTGCGCACCCTCTGCATCTCGACGGCGAAAAGCTCAAGCTGCTTGGCCTGACCATTGATGGAGAAGATGTCGCCAAGGACGCTTATACAATTGATGCGGAAGGGTTGACCATCGCCCAAGTGCCGGAAAAGTTTACTCTTACGATTATCACCGAAATCGCCCCGGCACACAACACCGAACTTGAAGGGCTCTATCAGTCCAACGCCATGTTCTGCACCCAATGCGAAGCGGAAGGGTTTCGCAAAATAACCTATTTCCCAGATCGCCCAGATGTCATGGCGGTTTATACGACGGAGATCATTGGACCCAAAGACACCTGCCCCATCCTTCTTTCCAACGGCAATAAAATCGACAGCGAAGAGCACAGCGATGGCCGCCATCGCGTCGTATGGCACGATCCATTCCCTAAACCCTCCTATCTGTTTGCCTTGGTCGGCGGCGATCTTGCCTGTGTTGAAGATCATTTCACAACCATGTCAGGGCGCGATGTGACGCTGCAGATCTTTGTTGAAAAAGGCAACGAAGACCGCTGCGATTACGCCATGGATGCGTTAAAGCGCTCTATGCGCTGGGACGAAGAGGTCTTCGGCCGTGAATATGATCTTGATATTTTCATGATTGTTGCTGTCAGCCACTTCAATATGGGCGCGATGGAAAACAAAGGCCTCAATATCTTTAATTCACAATATATATTGGCGCGGCCGGATACGGCAACGGACCACGATTACGCGTTGATCGAGGGCATTATTGCGCATGAATATTTCCACAATTGGACCGGCAACCGCATCACCTGCCGCGATTGGTTTCAACTGTGCTTAAAAGAAGGTCTAACGGTGTTTCGCGATCAGCAATTCTCTGCAGATATGCGATCTGCGACCGTGCAACGCATACAAGATGTGCGGGGTTTGCGCGCCCGGCAATTTCAAGAAGACGCCAGCCCTCTCGCCCACCCTGTCAGACCGGCCTCTTATATGGAGATCAATAATTTTTACACCGCCACCGTGTATCAAAAGGGCGCCGAAGTCGTGCGTATGATGCACACTTTGTTAGGGGAAGATGGATTCCGCAAAGGCATGGACCTCTA
>JANQLI010000303.1 GCA_028280675.1 Alphaproteobacteria bacterium | reverse complement strand
ACTGTCGTGGACCATCATTCGGCCGGGAACGCTCACGAAGACTAAAAAACCCGCCCACGGTATTTTGGTGGAGAACCCGAAAGCGCTCGGGCGCATCAGCCGCATAGATATGGCGCGATTGATTTACCGTGTGCTGAATAATGATGACACAGTGGGGCATGTTTATTCCGCTGTCGATCATCGGCATGCGCATACGGTTGATGAGAGCGACATCATTGAAGTAGCCGTTTAGTATCTTTTGTCAAAGTTTCTTCTGCATGATACTTTGATGATTCGTGCGACTGCGTATCAGTCTTGTCTTGTGCAACAATCTAAAGACGGGAAGATATGATGGATGCTTTGAAAAAGTGGTGGGCGCTAGACGAAAAAGCAGAATCGACCAGCGCGGATAACCCGTTTGCCCCCCTGTCAGACGATCAACGGCGTGAGACATTGCCTCTCTTGACCCTTGCTTTCGGCTGGGGATTTTTGGTGACGGGCCTTTTGGTTGGCGCCGGTCTTGGGCAAAGCGTATCCTTTTGGCCGGATCTTGTTGTCGCCAGTTTTGCAGGAAACTTTATCAATTTCGTCATCGGCGCGCTTGTCGGGTATATGGGCTATCGTACGGCATGTAATTCCGGCCTTCTCTATAAGTTTGGGTACGGAACGGTTGGCGCCTATGTGCCTGTCATCTTCTTGGCGCTGTTATTGATCGGCTGGCAAGGGATTGTGGTTGGCGCTTTTGGCGCGGCGTGGGCGCAGCTTTTTTCGGCGGAATGGGTATTTTATGTCATCGCGATCTTTGCCGGTGTCCTTTATACCGTCACCACCTATTTCGGCATCAAAGGCCTGGAGCTTGTCAGCGTGCCTGCTGTGTTTATTCTGGTGATTGTTGGGCTCTACGCCATGTTCGCCAACGTGACGGATGCCGGTGGGTGGCAGCCTTTCTTGGCCATGTCAGACACAAAAGCCGCGCAACAACCCATGGGCATGGTGCAAGCGATTAATCTTGTTGTCGGCTCTTGGATTGTTGGCGCCATTGTCATGGCGGAATATACCCGCTTTGCCAAAAAAGCATGGGTGGCCCTCGCCATTCCTTTTATTGTGCTGATTATTGCGCAATGGTTTTTGCAAATTGTCGGCTCCATGGGCGGGATTGTCGCGGGAACGTATGACTTCACCACCTATATGTTGCAGCAGGGCATGATTATTGGCGGGCTGGGAACCATCTTGGGCCTGAATATCTACACCTATTTTATTCCCTTCATTGATTTGCTCGCCAACATCACACCGCCGCTGATTGGTCCCGTGATCGTAGAATATTACCTGATCAATAAAATGCGCTTTCAGGGGCGTCATACGGAAAAATTACCCGTATGGAATCCGGCGGCGTTCTTGGCGTATGCGGTTGGCGCGATCAGCACATTTTTTGCGCCCGCATGGATCATGTCGTCACTGTTAGGTTTAATCGTATCGATGGCGGTTTATCTTGCGGCCTACTATATCGGACTGGCGGTTGGCTTTGAGCGCGGTTATGCCGATGCCGTAGATGAATCCGAAACAACACCTTGACACGAGATGTGGTCATGGCGGGGGAACCATGGCCACATCAGAGGTGCAGGGGGCAGGGATTAGCGAGAAGCAATCCAGGTTTGACCGTCGCGCGATTTCATATTGATGGCGAAAATAGCACCGGTTGATTTTTTGGCATGGCATTTCACCAATTGTTTGGTCTCTTTGCCAGCAGCCTGGTCGGACCAGACATAGTACAGCAGTTCTGCTTTGCCAGCACCGCGGCTTCTCGCTTCGCGGAATTTCACGCGGCCTGTGCCGTCTTCGTTATACATGGCGTTCAATTCGGTGTTGCAGGTGTTGATTGCGGCAGAATATTCACCGGCCATGGCTTGGGTTGAGATCAGGCAAAATGTTGCGAGTGTGGTTGCGAGGTATGTTTTGGTCATGATGTCCTCCATCGGTTTGTCGTTTGGTTAATGACGATGATGGGAGGATGCGGCGTGGAGGTAATGAAAACAATTACCGCCAGGGTAATAAAACCATTACCTCAGAGGTAATGGTTTTACGGCGCGGAGTGTATTATACTTTATAGATGTTCAACACGAACCCCTTGATATTATTATGAATATTGAAATCACCACACCGCTCACCGCTGGCGTTCAACTGAAAAATTGGCGTAAAAAAAATCGTCTGAGCCAGTTAGACGCCTCACTTGGGATTGGCGTGTCCTCACGGCATCTTAGCTTTGTTGAGAATGGCCGCTCGAAACCAAGCCGGGAACTCATCCTCATGATGTGCGATCATTACGATGTGCCGTTGCGCGAGCGTAATCGCATTCTCGATGCGGCGGGCTATAAAGAAGTGTATTCGCAGCAAGATTTCTGGGGTCCGGAGATGGCGCATTTACGCGAAGTTTTCGGGTTTGTCCTTGAGCAACATAATCCTTTCGCTGCTGTCGCGTTAGACGGCGCCTGGGATATTTTGCTGGCAAACAAATCGTGGCAGAATTTTATGCGCTTCTTTTTTGATGGTGATGTGCTTCCGGAGAATGCGCGCACCAACAAAATGCGGTTCATGTTTCATCCGGATGGTATGAGCAAGTATATCAAGAATTGGGAAGAGCTTGGGCCCGAATTGGTGCGTCAAATACGCGGCAGCGCCAGTGACAGCAACTCGGAAAAAGCAAAAGCGTTGATGGAAGAAATTTCGCAATATCCAACCTTTCCGAAAATCACCACAGCGGATTACATGATGTACGAACCGAAATTGATGGTGCCGTTTTCTATCCAAAAAGATGATCTTAGAATGAACATGTTTTGTGTGCGCCTTGTGTTTAACGCGGCGAAAGATGTTCATCTGAATGAATTTCGTATCGAAACCTATTTACCGGCCGATGCTGAAACGAAAGAGCTGATACAAGCGTTTGAAAAAGTTGTTTAAGGCATCAGCGCCGCGCGCTCTTGAAACTGCAACACATCCGACCATGCGGCCTGTGATGGCCCCCAATGACCGATCTTCATCGCTGCGCAGGCGGCTGCAAAATGTCCGGCAGTGTCGAGATCGGACGACCTTAAACGGTGACATAAATAAGCTGCAAAAAATGTATCTCCGCATCCCGTGGTATCCACAATGGCCGGGGGCGCATAAGCGGGTATATCA